>NZ_JBFUMO010000225.1:0-8817 GCF_054049355.1 Roseateles sp. P5_E11
CCCGGGAGCGGATCACCACGGCGAAACAGGAAAAGAGCGCGCTGGAGACGAAGCTGGCGGAATTGGCCACCGTCAAGTCGGAATACGAAGACGCCTTGCGCGAGAACGACACGCTRAAGGRGAGGATCAAAGCCAGCCAGAAGCGCTTTGACGAAATCGCCGAGCAGCAGCAGGCCCAGATACTGGCGGCACGCACCCGGGCCACCCAACTGGCGGCGCGGTGCCTGTTGCTCCAGAAGGACAGCTCGCTCCCCGATCCGATTTCACGGGCCTCGGAAGCCGTCCCGCAGGACATCGACGCATCGACCTTCGTCAACGCTGGCTGTGCGTTGGACACCTTGGAAGGACTGCTCGATGCCGAGGAAAATCAGCTGCGCAAAACGCATCCCCAGCGCGATGGTTTCCTCGAGGCGCTGACCAAGCTGGAGAAGCAAGCCCAGCTGATCGAAGACGAGGACCTGGCCAGCGGAACGTACAGCGAGGCACACGAGGAAAAGTTGGCCGCATTGCGCAGGCTGGCGGCCAAGCGCAACTACGACGAGGCGCTGGCGCAGGCTGCGCGGCTGCTCGAAGAAGTGCACGCATGGATTGAAGAAGCGCGCAAGGCGCAGCAGGCGCTGGAGGAAGCGCTGAACCTTGCGCTGGACGACATCGCGTTCTACGAGGAGGGCGAACACATCGACGACGACGAGCGCAAGGCCATGTATGCGTTGGTGGACCAGGCCCGATCGAATGACGACTTCGTCGACGCCCTCCAGTTCGTCAACAAGATCGTCAAGACAAAGATCCAGTGGTTCCTGGAGCGGCAGGCCCAATGGCGGGAAGTCAGCGCGCCGGTTCGCGTCCGCAAGCCACGCCAGACGCCCAACTATGGCCAAGCCGCAGACCACATCGTGGACCTGGTGCTCAGCATGTTCCGCAGCACGTTCGACTACGCGGGCCCGTCCCTGAACGTGCAGGAGCTGTATCCCAGGGAAAGGTACAACCCGGGGCGCCTGAAGCAGGCGCTACGCAACCGCTTCGCCACACTCAGCCCTTCTGGGCAGCTTCCCAGAAAAGGGCTGGGGCCCAGGTGCTACTTCAACCTCGGTGCGGGTGGAACGACGAAGAAGAAGTACGAGTACAACGTCAAGGTCAGGCGCGAAGGTGTTGACAGGGCCCTGGCTCAGATTCACATCATCTATCCGTAGCGAGGAGGCGGCGTTGCCACGCCGTCTCCGCCTCACCTTGAAAAGCGCCAGAGAGCCGCTGGGCAGGTTCTCGCGATGCAGCGCGCCCGGTTTGAGGGGGCCGTCGTGAACCGGCTCTTCCAGTCGCGAAGTCCGCGGTCGGGCCGCGGCGTCAAGGTGCTTTCGCGTAGGCCGCCATGAACACACGCACCGCCTCGCGCAGCAGTGCCCTGTCTTCGCGCGCGTCGGGCATGTCGAGCATCAGCAGCCCGCGGATGTGGCCGTCGCCCAGGAACATCGACAGGAACAAATCCGCCGCCTGACGCGGGTGCCGGATGTTCAGCGCGCCCTGCGCATCGGCGCGGCGCAGATAGGCCGCCAGGTCGCTGATCAGCCGATCGGCCCCCTGCCTGTAAAAGGCCCGGCACGCCTCGGGCTGTGACCCCGCAGCGCCATAGAGCGAGCGAAACTGGCCCAGCGCTTCCTCCTCGCGCGCCAGCGTCAGGAACTGCTCTCCGACGGCCAGCAGCGCCTTCTGCGGCTGCGTCGGGTCCAGCGCTTCGACGCCAGCGACCCCCCCCATCACGCGGTCGGTGCGATCGCGAATCACCGCCTCGAACAAACCTTCCTTCGAAGCGAAGTGGCTGTAGATGGTCATCTTCGAGACGCCAGCTTCGGCGGCGATGGCGTCGACGCTGGCCCGCGCCAGGCCGTGCGCATTGAAGTGGCTGTGCGCCGCTTCCACGATGCGCCGCAAGCGCTCGGGGTCGCGCGGCCGGCCGCGACGCGGTGGGGACTCGACTGGCTTCTCGTTTTCGGGCATTCGCGGCTTTCTGTACTTGACAGTCCAATATATGCCATTAAACTTACTGGACTAGATAGTCCAGTATATGAAGCCTTTCACACAGCCCGCCCCGAATCGCAATCGCCACCCCGGCGCCCGACCGATCCGCCTCGTGTCGGCGGCAGCGGCGCTGGCGATCCTGTCGGCCTGCTCGGCACTGCCCGTGCAGCCGCTGGCGCCTTCAGTGCCGCTGTCCGCCGCATTCGCACAGGCCGGGTCGGCTGTCGCCGCCGTTCAGGTATTGGATGGCGCCTGGTGGGCCGGCTACGGCGATCCGGTGCTGACAGCCCTCGTCGAAGCGTCCTTGGCTGCCAACCAGGATGTGGCGATTGCGCTGCAACGCGTCGCCCAGGCTCGCGCCGGCCGCGATGCCGCGGCCTCTCGTCTGTGGCCCACGGTGGGCGTGCAGGCCTCGGCCTCGCGCAGCGGCAGCGGGCTGCCCGATGCCGTCAAGCAAGGCATGCCCGACACGCGAGCGCTGCGTGCCGGTGTCGACGTGGCCTGGGAGATCGACCTGGCCGGCGGCGTGCGCGCGGCACGTGACGCGGCACAGGCTGATGCAGCCGCAGCGGCGGCCGGGGTCCAAGGCGCACGGCTGCTGGTGGCCAGCGAGGTGGCGCGGCAGTACTTCGTGCTGCGCAGCGCCGAGGAGCGTCTGCGCATCGTGCAGGCGCTCGCGGCGGCCCAGCGCGAAACGGCGACCCGCGTCGCCAGCCGCCTGCGCGAGGGCGAGGCCAGTGCCTTCGACCTGGATCGCGCACGCGCCGAAGCCGGGGCGCTCGATGCGCAAGTGCCGCCGTTGCGAACGCTGGCGGGCACCTCGCAGACGCGGCTGGCCGTGCTGCTGGGCCGCAACCCGTCGGCCCGCGTCGTTGACGAGAACGCAGGCTTTGCCTGGCCGGCCGCGCGCGAGATCGGCACCGGCCAGCCCAGCGAATTGCTGCGGCGCCGTCCCGACCTGATCGCGGCCGAGTCGCGCGTTGCGGCCGAGACGCTGCGCGGCGCCGAGGCGCGAGCGCAGTACTGGCCCAAGCTCTTTTTGAGTGCCTTGTTCGGTCGCGAGGACCTGCGGCTGAATGCACTCGATCTCGCACCGGTGCATTTCTCGAACGTCGCGCTGGCCTTTGCCATGCCGGTCTTCAACGCCGGCCGCATCGATGCGGGCATCCGTGCGCAGTCGGCGCGRGCCGACGAGGCGCTGCTGGTGTGGCAGAAGGCGGTGCTGGTCGCCGTGCAGGAGGTCGAGGACAGCCTGCTCGTGCGCACCCAGGAGGCCGAGCGCGCCGTTGCGCTGGCCAGCACGGTCGAACATCGCCGCCGCTCGCTGCAGCGCGCGCAATCGCTGCAGCGCGAAGGGCAGATCGACCTGCTGGTGCTGCTCGACGTGCAGCGCTCGGTGTTGTCCAGCGAGCTCACCCTGGCGGACAGCCGCCTGCAGCAGGTGCTGGCCGACGTGCAGCTCTACAAGGCACTGGGTGGCGGTCTCGAGCCGACCCGTGCCGGCAGTGCCATGACTTCCTTTGCCGAGAGGGCATCCCAGTGAACAGAATTTTCTTCGCCGTATCCCTCCTGGCCCTGGCCGCCTGCAGCGGCCCGCCCGCGCCGATCGCCGCCGCCAAGCCGGTCTTCGTGACCACCGTCAGCCCCGCCGCGTCGTCGCAAAGTCGCAGCTTCACCGCCGTGGTCCGCGCCCGGGTCGAGACGGAGCTGGGTTTTCGCACCGGCGGCAAGGTGGTGGACAGGCTGGTCGAGGTGGGCGACACCGTGAAGGCCGGCCAGGCGCTGGCGCGACTGGACCCCGCCGACTACCAACTGGCCGTGAGTGCCGCCGCCAACCAGGTCCAGGCCGCGTCGGTGGATGCGCAGCAGGCCGCGTCCGACGAAGCGCGCTTGCGCCGCCTGCTGGCCGACGGTTCGGTGGGCGCTGCCGACCACGAGCGTCAGAAGGCGCGTGCCGACGCAGCCGACGCCCGGCTTGAGCAGGCGCGCCGCCAGCTCGACCTGGCACGCAATCGCGAGGGCTACGCGACGCTGGTGGCGCCCTATGCCGGCGTGGTCACCGCGCTGCGCTTCGAGCGCGGCCAGGTGGTGGCCGAGGGCCAGCCGGTGCTGTCGCTGGCCCGCGAAGGCGAACGCGAGATCGTTGCCGAACTGCCCGAGGAGTGGGTCGGCCGGGTGCGCACGCTCACCGCCACGGCCACGCCCTGGCAGGACGCCAAGTCACCCCTGAGGCTGGTGCTGCGCGAGCTCTCGCCGCTGGCCAGTGCGCAGGGCCGGACCTTCCGCGTGCGCTACGCGGCCGCCGCGGAATCGCGCGCGCAGGTCGGCGCGCTGCCACTGGGCAGCACCATGCAGCTGAACCTGTCCGGGCAAGCGACCGGGCCGGCGACCACCGCCGTGCCGGTCACCGCGCTGGTGAAGGCCAGCGCGTCCGCTGGGGTCTGGGTGCTCAACGCCAAGGGCTCCGGCCTGGTGTTCACACCCGTGCAGGTGGTGGCCATGGACGACACCCGGGTGCACGTCACCGGCCTGGCCGGTGGCAGCCGGGTGGTCAGCGTCGGCGCGCAGAAGCTCGATGCGGGCATCACCGTGCGCGCTGTCGAGCGCACGCCCGAAACCGGTGCGGCTGCGGTCGCCAGGAGCGGCTCATGAAACGCTTCAACCCGTCGGAATGGGCCGTCACGCACCGGCCCATGGTGCTGTTCCTGATCATCGCGACGCTCATCATCGGCGGCTTCTCCTTCAGCCGGCTGGGCCGTCTGGAGGACCCGAACTTCGACGTGCCGACGATGACGGCCATCGTCGTGTGGCCGGGCGCCACCGCGCAGGAGGTGCAGGACGAGGTGCTCAACCGCATCGAGCGTCGGCTGCAGGAGCTGGACCATTTCGACTACGTGCGCAGCTTCGCGCGCCAGGGCTATGGCGGTATCACGCTGTGGATGAAGGGCGGCAGTAGCAAGGCGGAGCTGGAGAACGCCTGGTACCAGGTGCGCAAGAAGATCGGCGACGTGCGCCAGGAGTTCCCCGAAGGCGTGCGTGGGCCGTTCTTCAACGACGAGTACAACGACCGCTACAGCGTGCTCTACGCGGTGAGTGCGCCCGAGCTGTCGATGGCCGAGCTGCTGACGGTCACCGAAGACGTGAAGCGGCGCATCCAGAGTGTGGCCGGCGCCGGCAAGGTCGACGTGCTGGGCAAGCAGGCCGAGCGCGTGTTCGTTGAAATCTCGACACGGCGGCTGGCGGCGATGGGCATCGCCCCGACCGCCGTGTTCGACGCGCTGGCGCGGCAAAACCTGGTGGCCCCGGCGGGCTCGGCCGATACCACCCACGATCGTGTGCAGGTGCGGGTGGACGGCGGCCTGCGCAGCGCGGCGGACGTCGCCAACGTGACGCTGGAGGTGGGCGGCCAACTGCTGCGGCTGGCCGACATCGCCACCGTGCGCACCGGCTACGAAGATCCGCCGAGCATGACCATCCGCCACAACGGCGTGCCGGTGCTGGCCATCGGCGTGACCATGCAGGCCAACGGCAACGTGCTGGACTTCGGGCGCGCGCTCGATGCGCGGCTGGCGCAGCTGCGGCAGGAGCTGCCGGCGGGCGTGCTGATCCAGCAGTACGCGGATCAGCCGCGGGTGGTGGCGGAGTCCGTCTGGGAGTTCGAGCGCTCGTTCCTGGAGGCGCTGGCCATCGTGCTGGCCGTGTCCTTCCTGTTCCTGGGCTGGCGCACTGGCATCGTGGTGGCCGCGTCGGTGCCGCTGGTGCTCGGGCTGGTGGCGGCCGTCATGTACGCCGCCGGCTGGGCGCTGGACCGCATCTCGCTGGGTGCGCTGATCATCGCGCTGGGCCTGCTGGTGGACGACGCCATCATCGCGGTGGAAATGATGGTGGTGAAGCTGGAAGAAGGCTGGGACCGCATGCGCGCCGCCACCTACGCCTACACGTCCACCGCGTTTCCGATGCTGACCGGCACGCTGGTCACGGCCGCCGGCTTCATGCCGGTGGGCTTCGCGAAGTCGATCGCCGGTCAGTACGCGGGCGGCATCTTCTGGGTCGTCGGCGCGGCGCTGATCCTGTCGTGGGTGGTCGCCGTGGTGTTCACGCCCTACCTCGGCGTGYTGCTGTTGCCGAAGAATCTTGCGGCCGGCACACACCACGACCCCTACGACCGGCCTGTCTACCGCTGGCTGCGCGGCATCGTCGACTGGGCCGTGCGGCGCCGGGCCTGGGTGCTGGGCACCACGGTGCTGGTTTTCGCCATCGCCGGCGCCGGCATGCTGATGGTCCAGCAACAGTTCTTCCCGACCGCGTCGCGGCCCGAGCTGCTGGTGGAACTGCGGCTGCGCGAAGGCGCATCGTTCGCCGCCACCTCCGCCCAGGTGAAGCTGCTCGAGGCGCGCCTGGCGAAGGACCCGGACATCGAGTTCTTCACCGCCTATACCGGGGCCGGCACGCCGCGCTTCTATCTGTCGATCCAGCCGGAGCTGCCGAACCCGGGGTTCGCGCAGATCGTCGTCAAGACGGCGGGTACCGAACAGCGCGAACGGGTGCGCGCCCGTCTCATGGAGCTGTTCGCCAAGGACGAGGTCCTGCCCGACGTCAACGCCCGCGTGACTCGTCTGGAGTTCGGGCCGCCGGTGGGCTTTCCGGTCCAGTTCCGCGTGATCGGCCCGGACAAGGCGCAGGTGCGCGAGATCGCCTACCGGGTGCGCGACGCGGTGCGCCAGAACCCGCTGGTGCGCGACACGCAACTGGACTGGAACGAGCAGGTCCGCGCGGTGCAGGTCCACGTCGATCAGGACAAGGCGCGGCTGCTGGGCCTGTCCAGCGCCGACATCCAGGGCCTGGTGCAGACGACGCTGGACGGCGCGCCGGTGACGCAGATCCGCCGCGGCGAGGAACTCGTCGACGTGGTCGTGCGGGCGACGCCCGAGGAGCGCAAGAACATTGGCCAGCTCGGCGACCTGCAGCTGTTCACGCGCAGCGGCGTCAACGTGCCGCTGTCCCAGGTGGCGCGCGTCGAGCCGGGCTTCGAGGAGCCGGTGCTGTGGCGGCGCAACCGCGACATGGCGCTGACCGTGCGCAGCGACGTCGTCGACGGCGTGCAGGGCCCCTACGCCACGGCGCAGATCCGGCCATCGCTGCAGCCCATCATCGACAGCCTGCCCGCGGGTTACCGCATCGAGGAAGGCGGCGCCATCGAGGAGAGCGACAAGGCCAACAAGGCGCTGTTCGCGGTGTTCCCGGCGATGTTCGCGGTGATGCTGACGCTGCTGATGATCCAGCTGCAAAGCTTCTCGCGGCTGTTCATGGTGTTCATGACGGCACCGCTGGCGCTGATCGGCGTGGTGCCGGCACTGCTGCTCTTCAATGCGCCGTTCGGCTTCGTCGCGCTGCTGGGCGTGATTGCGCTGGGCGGGATGATCATGCGCAACTCCATCATCCTCGTCGACCAGATCGACCAGGACATCGCGCGCGGCGTTGCGCCGTGGGCCGCGATCGTCGACGCCACGGTGCGGCGCTCGCGCCCGGTCGTGCTGACGGCCGCCGCCGCGGTGCTGGCCATGATCCCGCTGACCCACAGCGTGTTCTGGGGGCCGATGGCCATCTCGATCATGGGCGGCCTTGTCGTGGCCACGGCGCTGACCCTCGTCTTCGTGCCGGCGCTGTACGCCGCCTGGTTCCGCGTCCGGCGCGACAGCCCCGCGCAGGCGCCCGACGCGGCACCCATGGCGGCCAGCGCGTGACGGGGCTGCTCGCAGGCGCTGGACCCATGGCGGCACCAGCGCCACTTCGCCATGGCGCACATGCTGTCAGGCGGCGCGCACTGGCTGCTGAGCCCTCACCTCTTCCAAACGCTGATGCGCCGCGCCTTCCCAGACGACGGGCAGCTGGTTCTTGGCCTGGAGGTAGTGATGCGTGAAGACGCCCAGGTATGCGTCAAGCGTCTTGCCGGCGGCCTCGTCACCCGCCAGGTTCAGGCACTGCGCGGCCACCTCGCTGGTGCAGAAATGGTCGCCGCAACGTGACCGACGCAGCCTGTATTGCGAGGCCTCGGCGGGCGTCAGGCTGAGCACCGGCATGGAGTTCAGGTAGGGGCTTCGGCTGAACATCTTGCGCGCCTCGGACCAGGTGCCGTCCAGCAGGATGAACAGCGGGCGCTTGGCTGCTCCGTCCTGGCCCGCGACGTGCGGCCGAACGGTATGCACCACACGCTCCGGCGCGGCGTACTGGCCCGGGAAGACGACGTAGGGATCCCAGGCCGGCTCGCTCAACAGGGCCAGGAGCGCGGGGTCGGGCTCGGTTCGCGACCAGCCGAAGGCGAAGGTGTCTGCGACGGTATCCGCGATCAGCCAACCGGTGTTGGTGGGCTTCAGCGGCTCGATGTCGGCCATCAGCAGGCACACCGCGGCGCGCGTGTTCACCGACGGGCGCAAGGCGCACATGCAGTGCGTGGAGACCAGCCGGCAGCCTTCGCAGCGCTCGCGCTTGAAGCCGCCGCGAGCCGAGAACGGCTTGGTGGCACTCGCCAGGCGCGCGGCGCGCAGAAGGGATACGGCATGAGACATGCGCGGATTGTCGGAGCACTGCTCATCCAAACGGATGCCCCCATCCCATCCGTCTGTCGGCTGTGCAACCCGGGTGGCGCTTCCTAGACTGCCCTGCAACGAGTGGATTGCGAGCGGGCCAAAGCCGGTGACGCGGCGGATGGGCGGCCAGCCCGATCCAGTTGACAGGGAGATTTCCATGCTGACTTCCTCGATTGCGCGTAGCGGTCGACGCCTTGCCGCGCTGCTGGCGCTGGCC
>NZ_JBFUMO010000226.1:0-8752 GCF_054049355.1 Roseateles sp. P5_E11
CCCAACGACCTGATGGACCAGCGCGAACGGCTGATCTCGCAGCTCGGTGAGCATGTGGCGGTGACGACGCTGGCCGCCGACGACGACACCGTCGGCGTCTTCATCGGCGGCGGCCAGCGCCTTGTGCTCGGCAACCAGGCCTCGTCGCTGCAGGTCTCGGCCGACGCCTACGACCCGCTGCGCGCCGTGGTGTCGCTGAACGAAGGCGGCCAGAGCCGACCGCTGGACGAGAGCGTGCTGACCGGCGGTTCGATGACCGCGCTGCTGAGCTTCCAGAACAAGGATCTGCAGGACGCAAAGAACCTGCTGGGCCAGCTCGCAGCCGCCATCGGCACGCGCGTCAACGACCAGAACGCCCTCGGCCTGGACCTGTCCAACCCGCCCGGCAAGGGTGCCGCCATCTTCAGCGTCGCCGTCCCGAACGTGCTGCCGGCGGCCAGCAACCAGCGCACCCCCGGCGGTGGCTTCACCAACGGCGTCGCGGCCAGCATCGTCGACGCCAGCCAGCTGCAGGCCAGCAGCTACAAACTGAGCTCCAGCACGTCCGGCAGCTATGAGCTGACGCGCCTGTCCGACGGGCTGGTGCGCACCGTCAACGACGGCGACACCATCGATGGCTTCAAGATCGTCTTCACCCCTGCAGCGCCGGCCGCGGGTGAGAGCTTCCTCATCGAGCCCGTGGGTTCCGCCGCCGTCAACATGAAGCGCGTGCTGGACGCCCCCACGGGCATCGCTGCCGCGTCGCCGCTGACCGCTTCCACGAACGTCAACAACACCGGCACCCTCAGCGTCGACAGCATCTACGCGGTCAACCAGAACTTCGACCCGACCACGGCGCCCATGACCCTGCAGTTCGGTGCGCCCGATCCGGCCAACGCCAACAATGTGCAGTACACGCTGACGTTGGCCAACGGCAGCGTGCTCAGCGGCATCTGGAGCTCGGGCCAGCCCATCGGCAACCAACCCGCCGCCGGCATCGACCTCGGCTTCGAGCTGCGCACCAACGGCGTGCCGCGCAGCGGCGACAAGATCGCCATCGACCCGACGACCTACACCGCCACGAACAACGGCAACGCCAAGGCCTTCCTCAACATCCAGAGCGAAACCTTCGTCGGCCGCCAGGTGCTGGCTGGCGGCGGCTTCACGCCGGGTTCGACCATCAACGACACCTATGCCGCGGCGATGAGCGACATCGGCGCCCGCGTGCAGAGCGCCAACTACCTGTCCGACGTGTCCACCAGCGTCGCCGGCGATGCCGAGACCAGCCGCGCCGGCCAGGCCGGCGTCAACCTCGACGAGGAAGCCTCGCGGTTGATGCAGTTCCAGCAGGGCTACCAGGCCGCCGCCAAGGTGCTGCAGACAGCCCAGACCCTGTTCGACGAACTGATGCGAATTGCGCAGAGGTAATCCATGAGACTCGCTACCGCCAACCTCTTCGACGCGTCCATCGCCAATCTGCAGCGCCGGCAGAACGCGATGCAGACCCAGCAAGAGCAGCTGACCTCGGGCAAGCGCATCGCCCTGGCCAGCGACGACCCCACCGGCGCTGCGCGCGCCGAGCGGGCTCTGGCCTCCATCGGCCGCGTCGAGGCCAACCAGCGTGCACTGGAGGCCAGCCGCAACAGCATGACCCTGGGCGAATCGGCCCTGGGCGACGCCAACGAGCTGCTGCAGCAGGCCCGTGAAACCATGGTTTCGGCTGGCAATGCCAGCTATTCCGACGCCGAACGCCAGGGGCTGGCCACCAAGCTCAAGGGCATCCGCGACCAGTTGCTGGCCATCGCCAACCGGCCCGACGGCTCCGGCGGCTACATCTTCTCCGGCCAGGGCGCCTCCACCCCACCCTTCCTGGATCAAGCCGGCGGCGTCAGCTACATCGGCGTGCCCGGCAACATCCAGACCGGCAACCTCGACAACTTCCAGCTGACCATCGATGGCCGCGCCTCCTGGGAGCAGGCGGGCAGTGGCAATGGCTCCTTCGAGACGGCGCCGCGCACGCTGACCACCGACCCCACGACCGGCAAGTCCGTCGTGCAGCTGATCGACCCGGCCACCGGCGGCCCGCTGGTCAACGGCATCACCGGCAACGTGGCTTCGGGATGGATCGACAGCGGCCGCACCATCGACCCCAAGCTGCTGACCGGCCATAACTACCGTGTCGACATCGCCGGGGCCACGCCCTCGCAGACCTACACGCTGACCGACACCGACCTCGGCAGCGTCGTCTCCAGCGGCAGCTTCAAGCCGGGCCAGGCCATCACGGGCGACGGCATGGCCTTCACCGTTTCAGRCACGCCGGTCGACGGCGACGCCTTCGCCATCGCCGGCTCCAAGAACGGCCTCAAGGTCTTCGACGTCATCGACAAGGCCATCGCCGACCTCAACACCACGCAGCGCACTCCCACGCAGGTGACCCAGGCCAACACCACCAGCATCCGCGACATCGACGCCGTCATGGGCAATATGCAGAGCATGCGCAGCCAGGTGGGCGAACGTCTGAACAACCTCGACGGCACCGAAAGCCGCCTGGCCGCCTTGAAGCAGTACAGCGCCGAGGAAAAGAGCGCAGCCGAGGATCTGGACATGGTGCAAGGCATTTCCGACTTCCAGAACCAACAGACCGGCTATGAAACGGCGCTCAAGACCTATGCCATGGTCCAGCGCATGACGCTGTTCCAGTACATCCAGGGCTAGGCACGCCCCGCTGCACGTGGCTTCAGGACGGCACCGCGCCGTCGCTCCCATCTCTGGTGTGTCATCGCCGCGAATGAATTCGGTCACGAATCGTCCCGGTAGGGCGGCGGCGCTCGTGGCAGACTGCCGCATTCACCGCCAGCCCAGCGCCGCGCCATGTCCGACAACTCTCCCGCCGCTCTCGATCGCGCAATCCTGCCCGGTGTTGCCCTGGGCTATGCCCCCGTCATCGACCGCCAGCGCAACATCGCCGGCACACGGTTGACGCTGGTGCCGCTGCGCGCCGATGCCAGGACCGATCACGCCGAGCTGCTGGCCGCGCTGGCCGCGACCTGGCCCCAGGGCGGCGCCGTCATCAGCGCCCAGGGCGAAGCCCTGCTGACCGCCCTGCTGGCCCAGCCGCCGGCCGAGCCGACCCAGATCGAGGTGCCGGCCTTCATCGCCGCTGATGCCGCGCACGGCGACGCCATCGCCGCGTTGAAGGCGGCTGGCCACAGGGGCCTGCTCAAGGGCCTGCCCAATGCACCGCTGCCGGCCGCCGTCGGCGCCGCCTTCAGGCAGGTGGTGCTGGAGCCCGGCCAGGCCGCGCCGGCCGGCGTTGCCGTCGTGCATGCCGGCGTGCGTGGCGCCGACGCCATCGACGCCAGCTTCAAGGCTGGCGCCGAAATCGTCATCGGCTGGCCCATGGACGGCCCTTACGAAGCGACCGCCGGCGCCGCCAAGACTGAGATCGCGGCCGACCTGCAGGTCATCATGGAGCTCATTTCACGCGTCGACGAAGGCGAGGACGTCGAGCGCCTGGAGCAGACCTTGAAGCGCGACCCCAGCCTGGCCTTCAAGCTGCTGCGCTACATGAACTCGGCCGCCTTCGGCCTGCCGGTCGAGGTGTCGAGCTTCCGTCACGCCATCATGCTGCTCGGCTATGCGCGCCTGAAACGCTGGCTGGCCCTGCTGCTGACGACGGCCAGCAAGGACCACAGCATGCGCCCCATCATGTTCGGCGCCGTGCGCCGCGGCCTGCTGATGGAGGAATTTGCCGCCAGCATCGAAGACCGCGAGCAGCGCGACGAGATGTTCATCTGTGGCCTGTTCTCGCTGCTGGACCACATGCTCAAGGCGCCGTTCGAGAAGCTGCTGCAAAGCATTCCCGTGCCCGAGCGTGTGCGCCAGGCCCTGGTGGACGACAGCGGCCCCTTCCACCCCTATCTGGAGCTGGTGCGCGCCATCGAATCCGAGAGCGTGTTCGACTACCGCGAACGCGCTGACGCGCTGATGCTCGGCGCCGGCGAGATCAACGCCTGCGTGCTGCGGGCCTTGCACAAGGCCACCCAGCTCGAATGAGCAAGGCGCCATTGCGGATCATCGGCTCGCCAGGCTGAGCCATGTTCGGCCCGCCCGCCTCCACTGCCCTGCTCGACCTCGTCGGCGACCCGGTGCTGACGTTACGGGCGGATCTGTCCGCACTGCGCGCCAATCCAGCGGCGCGCGAATGGCTGGGCGCCGACGCCGCCGAGGGCTGGCGGCTGCTTCGCCATGCCGCCGGAGCGCGGCTGGAAAGCTGGCTGCGCGAGGCTGCCCATGCCATCGACGCCGGTCGCGCGCCGCCACTTGCGCCACCGCTCAAGCTCGCCGACGGCCAGYGCGCCACGCTGCACCTGCTGCGCGAACGACCCAACTGGGTGCTGCATGCGCGCCTCAGCGCAGCCGACCCTGGCGAGCCACCGCTGGCCGAATGGCTGGCCCTGCTGCCCCTGCCGGCCCTGCTGGCCGATGCCGCCAGCGGCACGCTGCTGCGCCACAACGCCGCTTTTGCGGGCCTCTACGCCGGCGCCCCCCGCCACCTGAACGACCTGCCCGATCTGCTGCAGGCCCTGCTGGGTTGGCACCGCGGCATGCCGCTGCCGGCACTGACGGCGCAGCGCCCGCAGGACGGGCCGCTGATCACYGAGGCCGAGTACATCGACCCGCAGGGCCAGCACCGCTGGCTGCAGGCGCGGCTGCGCCTGTGGCGCCATGCCGGCCGCGCCCAGCTGCTGGCGGTGCTGGAGGACCACAGCACGCTGCATGAGCGCGACCTTGCCCACCAGCAGCTCGACGCGCTGATGGACACGGCCGCGGTGGGCCTGGCCACCTTCCAGCCCGAAGCCGGCTGGCTCAAGGCCCACCGCAAAGGCTCACCCTTCAAGACCGGCAGCAAACAGCCAGGTGGCACGACAGGCACGGCCGGCTCGCTGCAGGGCATCAGCCGCGAGATCGTCGAGCCCGCCTCCCTGCCCGAATTCGAACGCCTGCAGCGTGCGCTGAAAAAGGGCGACGCCGTCGAGGTGCGCTATGCCGTGCGCCACCCCGAGCTCGGCCGGCGTTGGCTGCTGACCCGCGTCGCGCCTGGCCTGCTGGCTGGCGGGCGGCGCTCCACCTCGGTCGTCACGCTCGACGTGACGGCCCAGGCCCAGGCCGAGAACGCGCTGCTGCTGCGTGCCGAGAGCGAACGCGCCGTGCTGGATTCGGTGCTCGTGGGCATCGTCACCGTCGGGCCTGACGGCATCGAGTGGATGAACCGCTCGGCACGGCGCATGTTCGGCTGCGAACTCGAGGACGTGCAGGGCCAGCCCATGGGCGTGCTGGCGCCGGAGGATGACGAGCACGCCTTTCACACGGAGCCCGGCGCCGATGTGTTCGAGTGCCGGCTGCGCGGCCGCGACGGGCGCGAGTTCTGGGTCATCGGCAATGCGGTGCAGACGCAGCGAGAGGATGGCCCCGGCAAAGTCACTCAGCAGCTGACCTATGCCCTGCTGGACATCGACCGCCGCCGCCAGGCCGAGGCCCAGAGCCGGCTGGCCCAGGCATCGCTGGCCCGCATCATCGAAGGCGCGCCACTGGCCATCACGCTGCACGAGGCGCAGAGCCTGCGCATCGTCAAGCTCAACCACGCCGCCGCCACGCTCGCCGGCAGGCCCGAGGCCGCGATGCTGGGCGGCACGCCGGCGCAGCTCTTCGGCGACGAGCAGGGGGCGCAGGTGGTCGCCGACATGCGCGAGGCCCTGGAATCCCAGACCGTCGTGCAGCGGGAATACCACGTGCCGGCCGGCAACTCGACGCGCATCTGGGACGCGCGGCTGCTGCACCTGGCCGGTGTCGGCGGCGACGACACGCCCGAACTGCTGCTGCTCGTGGCCAGCGACGTCACCGAGCAGCGCGCCGCCGAGCAGGCACGGCTGCAGGCCGCCATCTCGCAGCGCGAGCTGTTGGTGCGCGAGGTGCACCACCGCATCAAGAACAACCTGCAGGGCGTGGCCGGCCTGCTGCAGCAGATCGCCGTGCGCCGCCCCGAGGTGGCCGGGGTGCTGAAGGAAGCCGTGGGCCAGGTGCAGGCCATCGCCCAGGTCTATGGCCTGCAGGTCGGCGCCTCCGGGCCGCTGGTGCTCAAGCGGGTGTTCGACGCCATCGTCGGCTCGGTGCAGCGCATGCAGGGCCGCGTCATCACCACGGCCGCCGAGGGCGGCGCGCTGATGGAGGACTGGTGCCTGCCCGAGGCCGAGGCCATCCCGATCGCGCTCAGCCTCAACGAGCTGCTCGGCAATGCGCTGCGGCACAGCAACGGCGCCCAGGTGCGCTGCCAGCTCATCTGCGACATGGCCGGCATCACCGTCGAGATCGCCAACCCCGGCCGCCTGCCCGAAGGCTTTGCGCTGCAGAACGTCAAGAGCGGCGTGTCGGGCCTGGGCCTGGTGCGCGCCCTGCTGCCGCGGCGCAGCGCCATCCTGAGCCTGGAACAGCAAGGCGACGATGTCGTCTGCCGGCTGGAACTGATTCCACCGAGCGTGGTTCACAATCCGGCCATAAAACCAAGTTCTGGATAGAGGGGCACGGTGAGCAAGGGCAAGATCCTGGTCGTCGATGACGACCGTCTGGTACTGGCGACGCTGAGCTATGGGCTCACGCAGGCCGGCTTCGAGGTCATCGACGCCGACAACGGCGACGATGCCATCCTGCTCGCCCGCGAACACCGGCCCGAACTGGCCCTGCTGGACATCCGCATGGAAGGCCTGACCGGCTTCGATGTGGCCGCCTATCTGCGCGAATTCCTGCAGACACCCTTCATGTTCCTGTCCGCCTTCACCGACGAGGCGACAGTGGCCAAGGTCAAGGAGCTGGGCGCCGTTGCCTACCTCGTCAAGCCGCTGGACATCTCGCAAATCGTGCCCGCCGTCGAGGCCGCTTTTGCACGTTCAACCACGCGTTCGACGCCCCCCGTCGCCACCTCAGCCCCGGCGGCACCGGCCGCCATGGCCCAGGCTTTCGAGGCCCCCTCGGAATTGCCGTCCATGGACGTGACGGCCCTGGCAGTCGGCGTGTTGATGCACCGCTATTCCCTGCCACGCGACGAGGCGCTCGCCCGCCTGATGAGCCTGGCCTCCGCCGATGGCCACAGCCTGCCCGAGCAGGCACGGCGTGTCGTGGATGCGCTGGAGCTGCTGGCGCGCCCGGGCCAGAAGTGAGCCCCTCGTCCAAGGAATACCTTGGCCGGTCCCCCAGGGGGACGGCGATGCTTGCCGGATCGACCGGCAAGCACATCGCCTAAGGCGGGCCGGCTAGGGAGCGGCCCGGCGCTCGGCCCGCAAAGCAATGGGCGTCAGCCCAAAGTGAAATAAAAACGCGAGCCCTCGCCCACGGCGGATTCGGCCCAGATGTCACCACCATGGCGGCGAACGATGCGCCGCACCAGGGCCAGGCCGACACCGGTGCCCTGGAAGTCGCTGGCGCTGTGCAGGCGCTGGAAGACGCCGAACAGGCGCTCGGCAAAGCGCATGTCGAAGCCGGCGCCGTTGTCCGACACGACGAAGACGCGCCGCCCGCCCTGCTGCACGCTGCCAAAGCCGATCTGCGTGCACTCGACCTTGCCGCTGTACTTCCAGGCGTTGCCCAGCAGGTTCTCCAGCACCATGCGCAGCAGCGTCGGGTCGCCCTGCACCRTCAGGCCCGGTTCGATGTCCAGCACCAGCTCGCGCTGCGGCGCCCCGCGCTTGATCTCTTCCATCACATAGCCGGCCTGTTGCGACAGGTTGACAGGCTGGCACGCCAGTGGCCGCGTCGACAGCTGGGAGAGCGACAGCAGCGCGTCGATCATGCTGTTCATGCGAGCGGCAGCGCTCATGACGCGGTCGAGGTGGTCATTGCCGACGCGATCCAGCCGCGCGCCGTAGTCTTCCTTGAGGATGCGCGCAAAGCCCTCGACGACGCGCAGCGGCGCGCGCAGATCGTGGGAGACCGTGTAGCTGAAAGACTCATGCTCGGCGGCCAGGTCGGCGGCCTGCGCCGGCTGGGGCGCTGGCGTCGCCTCGGCGGGCTCGTCGGGGCGGGCCGTGCCCAGGTAACCAGCGAAATGGCCGTGCGAGTCGATACAGGGCAGGCCGCGCAGCCGCCAGGCGGTGCTGCCATCGGCAGCGGCGAGCTGCAAGTCGACAAAGGGCTGGTGGGCACCGAGGCGCTCGCGCAATTGGGCGGCCGGCTCGGCAACCTCGAAGCGCTCCCACAGCTGCTGGGTGCTGGCGCCCGCACCCACCCAGCTCGATGACGGCGCGCCCTGCGGCGCCTGCCAGCGCACCAGGCGGTGCTCGGCATCGGTGGCCCATTGCCAGTCACGCTGCAGCTGGGCCTGCATCAGCAGCTGCTGGCGCACTTCGCGCAGGGGCTCGGCCAGGCGCTGGCGCGTCAGCCGCACGCCGGCATGCCAGCCCAACGCAGCCGCAACCAGCAGCAGGACGCCGGTGAAGAATGCCGTCAGCACCAGGGCCGCGTGCACGAGGCCAACCTCGCCGCCCCAGACCCGCATCAACGCCAGCACCACCAGGCCGCCCAGTACCAGCATCAAGATGGAGACCGTGGCCAGGGTCAGCATCAGCAGCCGCATCGGCAGTCGTCGCTCCTGGCGGCGCGAGATGAGCGCGCTGTCGTCGCTGAGGCTGTTCATGCGCTTCATTGTAGGCAGCGCTTCCCCAGCAACAGGGCCTGGGCATGCCCGGCGTCGCCCGATGTCAATAACCACAGCGCAGCCGGC
>NZ_JBFUMO010000227.1:0-8697 GCF_054049355.1 Roseateles sp. P5_E11
GCAGTAGCGGGCCGGACGCAGGCCGTTGCGGTCAAGCGCGGCACAGACCTGGCGGCCGTCGGTGAAGGCCATCGCGGCGGGGCCGTCCCACGGCTCCATCATGGCGGCGTGGTATTCGTAGAAGGCACGGCGGCGTTCGTCCATGCCTTCGTGCTGCTCCCAGGCTTCCGGGATCATCATCATGGCCGCGTGGGCGAGCGGGTAGCCGCTCATCGTCAGCAGCTCGATGGCGTTGTCAAAGGTGGCCGTGTCGGACTGGTGCTCGAAGCTGATGGGGTAGAGCTTCTTCAGGTCGTCGCCCAGCACGGGCGACTTCATGACGCCTTCGCGGGCGCGCATCCAGTTGAAGTTGCCCTTGACCGTGTTGATCTCGCCGTTGTGGCAGACCATGCGGTAGGGGTGGGCCAACGGCCACTCGGGGAAGGTGTTGGTGGAGAAGCGCTGGTGGACCAGGGCTATAGCGGACACGACGCGCGGGTCGGCCAGGTCCAGGTAGTACTTGCCAACCTGGTCGGCCAGCAGCAGACCCTTGTAGATGACCGTGCGGCAGCTCATGCTGGGCACGTAGTACTCGCGGCTGTGCGTGAGCTTGAGCGCCTGGATGGCGCTGGAGGCCGTCTTGCGGATGACGTAGAGCTTCCGCTCCAGCGCGTCGGGGACGATGATGTCAGTGCCACGGCCGATGAAGATCTGGCGGATCACCGGCTCCTTCTCGCGCACCGTGGGCGACATGGGCATGTCACGGTCCACCGGCACGTCGCGCCAGCCGATCAGCACCTGGCCTTCGGCCTTGATGGCACGGGCCAATTCCTGTTCGCAGGCCAGGCGGGAGGCAGCTTCCTTGGGCAGGAAGATCATGCCGACGCCGTACTCGCCGGGCGGCGGCAGGTTGATGCCCTGCTTGGCCATCTCGGCGCGGTAGTACTCGTCCGGGATCTGGATCAGGATGCCGGCACCGTCGCCCATCAGCTTGTCGGCACCCACTGCACCGCGGTGGTCCAGGTTCTCGAGGATCTTCAGGCCCTGCTGGACGATGTGGTGCGCCTTGTGGCCTTTGATGTGTGCCACGAACCCGAGGCCGCAGGCGTCTTTCTCATTGCCCGGCCGGTAGAGCCCGTGCTCGGCTAGGTCTTGGATCTCGGCTTGAATCTGCGCGGCGTGGCTCATAGCGCCCTCCTGGAACACAACAGGGTGGGAGCGTAATGCAGTGCAGCATTTGCGGCAACTTGATTAAATTAGGGTCAGAGTCAATTAATTCCCCATCGACGTGGTGAAGTTAAATAAATGGGGCCATAGTCACGCCACTCCGGTTGGCTTGGTTTCCGACGATGCCAGTGGCGTTTTGCGCGGCCGTCCGCGCGGCCGTTTGAGTGCGACTTTCGGGTGGGTGTCGCCCAGCGCCTTCAGGAATGTTGCGCCGCCCACTGGCCGCCCCCGCAACACGGCCTCAGTGAACTGCGCTTGCTCCTGCAGGGTGACACCCTGGTCCATCAACTCGCGATAGGCATGCTCGCGCTCGAAGGGTGTGTTGCCCAGTGACCAATACAGTTCATGCTCCGTGACCAGCGCGCTGCGGTTCAGGCCGAGGTGGTGAGCGGCGCTGGACCAGGGCCATTGCGCCGCGTCCTGGCACAGCCCTGCACGCACCGGATTCAATTCGATGTAGCGGATGCAGGCCAGCAGATGCCGTYCGCCCTCGACCAAGCCCGCCCTGAACCGACCTTCCCAGAGCGTGCCGCTGCGCTGATGACGGGTATTGAACCAGGCCACGTAGCGGCGGCCGAGCGCTTGCATCATGCGACTGAGAGCGTCCGCAGCGGGCGGCGTCAGCAGCAGGTGAAGGTGGYTGTCCATCAGCACGTAGGCATGGACGGCCACCCCATACTGAGCCGCGACCTCGGTCAATGTGACCAGCATCTGCTGGCGGTCGTGATCGCTGAAGAAGATGGCCTGGCGGTTGTTGCCGCGCAGGATGACGTGGTGAGGCTGACCCGGCAGGATCAATCGAGGTAGACGGGCCATGAATGCATCCTTGTCGGCACAACGGCCTCGGCAGGAGCAGCCAGAATAATCGACTCCGACCCCATTTTGTGGAGTGACGTCAGAAAAGCGTCTTGCCCGTCAACCGCTGATGCTCGCGAATGGCGAACCGGTCGGTCATGCCGGCAATGTAGTCAGCACAGGCTCGTTCACGATCGGCGCGCTCGGCGAAGTCCGCCGGCATCTGCGTCGCATCGGACGAATAGGCCGCAAAGAGGTCGCGCAGCACCTGCTCGGCGCGGCTGCGCGTGGATTGCACCTGCGGGTGGCGGTAGAGGTTGGCGAAGAGGAAGCGCTTGAGCGCCGTGCTCTTGATGCGCATCTCCGGGCTGAAGCGCAGCAAGGGCTTTTCAGCCCGGCGCACAGCATCGACGTCGCTGGGTGCCGCTTCGTCCAGCGCCGCACGCGTGGCGTCGATGATGTCGTAGACCTGAGCCGACAGCATGCGGCGGATGGTCTCGAACAGCAGGCGCTTGCCGGCCAGGCCCGGATGCGCATCCAGCGAAGCCTGCCAATGCTCCCGCACCAGCTCGACATCCAGCAGTTGCTCCAGCTCGATCAGGCCCGAGCGCACGCCATCGTCAACGTCGTGCGCGTTGTAGGCCACCTCGTCGGCCAGATTGCAGAGCTGGGCCTCCAGGCTGGGCTGGCCGCCATGCAGGAAGCGGGTCGCGATGCCGTCAGGTTCAACGGCCTCGATGAGTTCGGCATGCCGTCGCGAGCAGTGCTTGAGGATGCCCTCGCGCGTCTCGAAGCACAGGTTGAGGCCGTCGAAATCCGGATAGCGCTGCTCCAGTTGATCGACGACACGCAGTGATTGCAGGTTGTGCTCGAAGCCGCCATGGGCGCGCATGCACTCGTCCAGCACGTCCTGGCCCGCATGGCCGAACGGCGTGTGGCCAAGGTCATGGGCCAGGGCCACGGCCTCGACCAGGTCTTCGTCCAGGCCCAGGCTGCGTGCGATGGACCGGCCGAGCTGGGCCACTTCCAGAGAATGTGTCAGCCGCGTGCGGAACAGATCGCCCTCGTGGTTGAGGAAGACCTGGGTCTTGTAGACAAGGCGGCGAAACGCCGTGCTGTGGATGATGCGGTCGCGGTCGCGCTGAAATTCGCTGCGCGTGGGTGCGGGCGGCTCGGGCAGGCGGCGGCCGCGGCTGCGCGCCGGGTCAGCGGCGTAGGCCGGGCGCGGCGTCGACATCTCAGGCCGCTCCGTACGCTGCCAGTGTTTCCACGATGCGTGCGTCTGGCACCGAGTGCAGGCCGGCACGGCCGAGCGCCTCAATGAGGACGAAACGGATCTCACCCGCCTCGGCCTTCTTGTCCACGCGCATCAGCGACAGATAGCGTTCGGCGCCCAGCTTGGGTGGTTGCACCGGCAGCCCCGCCCTCTCGATCAGGCTGCGCAGGCGCTCGACGAAGCCGGCCGGCATCAGCCCCATGCGCTGCGACAGGTCGGCCGCCAGCACCATGCCGCAGGCGACGGCTTCGCCATGCAGCCACGCACCATAGCCGAGGCCCGCTTCGATGGCATGGCCGATGGTGTGGCCGAAGTTCAGGATGGCGCGCAGGCCCTGCTCGCGCTCGTCCTGGCCCACCACGTCGGCCTTGATCTCGCAACTGCGCCGCACCGCATAGCCGAGCACGGCCTTGTCACGCGCCAGCATCGCGTCGAGGTTGTCCTCGATCCAGCACAGGAAACCGGCGTCAGCGATCGGGCCGTACTTGATCACCTCGGCCAGGCCAGCGCGCAATTCGCGGTCCGGCAGGCTGTCCAGGGTGTCCAGGTCGGCGATGACGCGCGCGGGCTGGTAGAAGGCGCCGAGCATGTTCTTGCCCAACGGATGGTTGATCGCCGTCTTGCCGCCGACCGACGAGTCGACCTGAGCCAGCAATGTGGTGGGCACCTGTACGAAGGGCACGCCGCGCATGTAGATGGCCGCCGCGAAACCGGTCATGTCGCCGATGACGCCGCCGCCCAGCGCGAACAGCACGGTCTTGCGGTCCAGGGCCTGGCCGAGCAGGTGGTCGCAGATGCGGTTCAGGCTGTCCCAATCCTTGTGTTGCTCGCCATCCGACAATACGACCAGATCGACGCGACCGTAGACCGCCAGCAGGCGTTCACGCAGGCGAGCGGCGTACAGCGGCGCCACGGTCTCGTTGCTGACAATGACAGCCGTCGCTGCCTTGGGCAGTTCCTGCCAGCTGGCAGGCGCGTCCAGCAGGCCTGAACCRATGCGGATCTCGTAGTTGCGGTCGTCAGGGAGCTGAATGCGGACGGTATCGGTGGCGGGCATGCGGCCAAGTGTAAGAGGCACCTCGCAAGCGGCCCTCCGCCTCCCGTCAAGGCGCCGTCAAAGCGGTTCGGCCCCCACGGTGGCCGCGACGCGAGTCGGGTCCAGCAGGCCCGCCAGCTCCAGCTGCATCAGCGCCATGTTGACGAGGGCATGCACCGAAGGTCGCGCGCTTTCCAGCACATAGTGCGCGCAGCGGCGGTAGAGCGGGTCGCGCTGGTGGTGGAGTTCGCGCAGCTTGGCCAGCGGGTCGCGCACCTGTAGCAGCGGCCGCGTCGTGTCATGGCGCAGACGCCGGAACAGGTCCTCGGGCGTGGAGCGCAGGTAAAGCACCGTCGCGCCGCCATGCAGCAGCTCACGATTGCGCTCCCTCAGCACCGCACCGCCGCCGGTGGCCAGCACGCGATCGCCAGGACGCGCGATCAGCTCGGCGATCACCTCGGTCTCAAGGTCCCGAAACGCATCCTCACCATGGCGCTCGAAGAACAGCTTGATGCTCCTGCCGATGCGCAGCTCGATTTCATGGTCCGAATCGACAAAAGGCACGCCAATTTGGCGTGCCAGTTGTTTGCCGACGGTGGACTTGCCACCGCCAGGCATGCCCACGAGGGCAATCACGTCACTTYGCGCTGGCGCAGCTGCTGCTGGTGCCATAAGGGCTGATCACGAACGCTGGGGCCGTTTCGCTGGTTAGGTCTCCTGCAGCAACCGGCAGTCGTGTGTAGGTGTACAGGTAGTCAACGACGCTTGCCGCGTAGGTCTTGCCCTGAGCGATACCTTCGGCCACAAGCGCGGAGTACGACTTTGACGACAGGGTCACCGGCACACCAATCGGGTAGTACGCAGGTGGGCTGAGGACACCCGCAGCCGTGACCGTGATCTTGTAGTCGACCCAAGTACCTAGGCTCTTCGGATACTCAAGCTGAAGCACAGCGACGCCGTTTGCATCCGTCCTGGTGGCACCCACCAGCGTGATCGCGACGTCGGACTTGCGGGGATCCAACTGCTTGTTGCCATTCACGTCTTCACCGCCGTCGACGACCCCGTTCCGATTCAAATCCTCGTTGGGACAAATGGCGTTGAGCGCGCCCTTGACGTACTCCCMGGCATTAATGACGGCCGCA
Organism: Roseateles sp. P5_E11; assembly: GCF_054049355.1. Lineage (NCBI taxonomy): Bacteria > Pseudomonadati > Pseudomonadota > Betaproteobacteria > Burkholderiales > Sphaerotilaceae > Roseateles > Roseateles sp. P5_E11. Next base: position 5,456 of record NZ_JBFUMO010000227.1, read on the forward strand.
TAGTCGCCTTGAGGTGTCAGCTCCCAGCGCTGCTTCGGGACGTTGTATTCCCAAAACCCCTTCGAATAGCTACCCAGATCCAACGACGGCGTGATCTGAACGTCGGCCTTGGGATTGCCAGCTGAATCTACAACGAGCACGACGTACTTTTTCACATACGTCAGACCGCCGCCGCCGCTACCGATCGTGTTGTCCGTACCGATCGAGATCGACACCGGATTCGAGACGATGGTCAGCGTCGTGGTCAGCAACTGGCCGCCCGCAGCCACGCAACTGCCAGCCGTGGCGCCGGGCGCGAAGTCGCTGATCTTCCAGCAGGCTTGAATGGTCACGCCGTTCGTCGGGCTGCTGACGGCGCCAGGGGCATATGTCGTCGAGGCGGTACCCGAAGCATCTGACAGAACGGAGTTTGCGCCAGAGCCGATCTTGCCGGTCCCGTTGTCACCCGCTGCCGCGAACAGCACGCGGACGTTGGAGATGGGCGCATTGGTGCCATCGCGGAAGATGGCACTGACAGTCACCTGGTTGTTGGTGGTGGACGTGTTGACAGTGACGACATCGGCAGACAGGTTCAGTGCCGTCGCGACAGGTGTAGAGCCAGCCACTGGCACCGTCGTGCTGCCGCCTGCGATGGGAATCGTCACGAGAGACTCGCGCCCGCCCGCTACCGCCTTGATCGTCAGATTGGTTCCCGGGGCGTTGGGTGTGGTGTAGGTGAACGTATAAGCGCCATTCAAGTCGGTCGTCCCCGTGGCACTGGTCACGCCGTTGCCGGTGACATTGATAGTCACGCCCGGCATCGGATTGCTGTTCACGTCAGACAGCGTGTATTGGACGGTACCGGCGGCACCGACCGTCGCAACGGCCGGCACCGGGCTGGCTTGCGAGAAGTTTGCCCCAATGACCTGGAACGCAGCGGTGCGCGTCAGGTTGCCGCTTGTCGCAACGACCGTGATGGTGCGATTCGAGCGATCCTGACCGATGTTGACCGCACCCGTCACCTGCCCACTGGCATTTGTAGTGCTGGAGGGCGCGATGAGGAAGGCGCTGGCGTCTGTCACCGACAGCTGCACGGGAATGCCCTGCAAGGCGTTTCTATTGCTGTCCACTGCCGTAGCCGTGGCCGTGATCGTTGCGCTGCCCGAGTTGTTGATATTGCTCGCGCTCAGCGTCAGCGTCAGGTCATTGGCCTGAGGATTGTTGGTTGAAGACTGCTGGACGACATTGAAGGTCACCGCCCGCGTAATGGCGCCCGAGGTCACGGTCAGGGTCACGGGGCGAACCGAAGTGTCCGAGCCCTGGGTGATCGTGGCCGTCAGCAGGCCGCTGGCATTGGTCGCTGTCGCGTTATTTGTCGACACCACCGCATTGGCATTGATGGAAACGCTGACCGGCACGTTGCCGACTGCGGCGCGGTTGGTGTCGATGGACGTTACCGTCGCCGTGATCGAATCGGTTCCCGTGTTCGTCAACGTGGACTTGTTCAGCACGACGACGAGGTCGGCCGCCACCGCGCTCGCCGCGCCCGACGGGGTGGATGCCGGGGGATCGAAGACCGGCGTGCCCGCGCTACCACCACCACCGCCACAGGCCGTGAGGGCGGCGGCGATCACACCACCCAACAACGCACGAACCGCAGTCCGGCTCCAAACATCAAACTTCAACATCTCTGCTCACTCCCGTGTGTAGCCAGCGCAGCTGACACATCGTCAATTCGGTGAAACCTCAGCGCACCGTCGACCGCTCACTGACGACCTTGGGCGTCAGGAAGATCAACAGCTCGGTCTTGGAGGTCGTTCGGGTCTTATTCTTGAACAGGTTGCCCAGGAAAGGCACATCGCCCAGCAGCGGTACCTTGTTGACGGTCTCGCCTTCGTCCTGGGTATAGATGCCGCCGATGACGACCGTACCGCCGTTCTCGACCAGCACCTGTGTCTGAACATGTTTGGTATTGATCGCATAACCCTGAGGCGTCAACGTACCGCGGCTGTCCTTGTTGACGTCCACGTTCAGGATGACGCTGCCTTCAGGCGTGATCTGCGGCGTGACCTCCAGCTTGAGGTTGGCCTTGCGGAACTGCACCGAGGTGGCGCCGCTCGCGGTGGCCACCTGATAGGGCAGCTCCTCGCCCTGCTCGATGAGGGCCTTGACCTGGTCGGCCGTGATGACGCGCGGGCTGGACACGACCTTGCCCTTGCCGTCAGATTCAAGCGCCGACAGCTCAAGGTTCAGGAAGCGGTTGGCGGTGGCACTGAACAGAGACAGCGCGACCTGGGTCGCCGTGCCACCGCTGAATGCGTCAGACGACACGTTCGCCGGCAGGTTGACGAACTGGGTGTTGTTGTAGTTGGCCGAGACCCCTTGGTTGGTCTGTGAGCCGATGCCGTTGTAGTTGCCGCCAACGGTCACGTAATTGCCGCCACCGACGCTATAGCCCGGGATGCCCCCCTGCTGCCCGCGCAGATCGTTGGCGCCGAGCTTGACGCCCAACGAGCGGCCGAACTTGTCGTTGGCTTCGACGATGCGCGCCTCGATCAGCACCTGGCGCACCGGGATGTCGATCTTGGCGATCATGGCCTGGATCTCTTCAAGCTTGCTCGGGACGTCCGAGACGAAGAGCTGGTTGGTGCGAGGCTCGAAGATGACACTGCCGCGCGTCGAAAGGATGCGAGTACCGGTACCGGTACCGCTGCCACCACCGCCGGAACCGCCGCTGCCGGAGGATGTGATGCCCTGACCCGTCAGGCCCTTGGCAAGGTCCTCGGACTTCACATAGTTGAGTTGGAAGGACTGGGTTCGCAGCGGTTCGAGCTGAGCGATGGCGGCCTTGGCTTCAAGGTCCAGCCTCTCCTTGGTGGCGAGCTCTTCCTTGGGTGCGATCCACAGCACGTTGCCGGACTTCCTCAGGCCCAGGCCCTTGGCCTGCATGATGATGTCCAGCGCCTGATCCCAGGGCACGTCCTTCAGGCGCAGCGTGACACTGCCGGTCACGGTATCGCTGGTGACGACGTTGAAGTTGGTGAAGTCGGCAATGACCTGCAGCAGTGCCCGGACTTCGATGTTCTGGAAGTTCAGCGACAGCTTGTCACCCGCGTAGCCGGGCCCCTGGGTCAGCTTGTTCGGATCGATCTTCTGCGGCCTGACCTCCAGGACGAACTGGTTATCGCTCTGGTAGGCGCTGTGTTCCCAGTTGCCCTTGGGTTCGACCAGCATGCGCACCCGATCACCGATCTGGCTCGTGG
>NZ_JBFUMO010000228.1:0-8687 GCF_054049355.1 Roseateles sp. P5_E11
CGGTTAGGTATCGGGCGCCATGCCAAGGCAACAGGAGATCGCGATGGCTAGATTTGCAGGGTTCAGGCAGGCGGCATTGGCATTGGCCGCGACGTGGTTCGCGACAATGGTGGGGCAAGCGCACGCGATGACCCGGGAGGTCGACTTCAACGTGCTCAATGCCACAGCGACGCTCCAGGGAACGTTCGGCTCTGGCGACACGCTGATCGTCGACACGGTGGTGACGCAGGAAACCGGCGCGCTGTCGCAGAGCGTCACGTTCACGCTAGGGGCGGGCATCACCGGCTTGACCGGGCGTGCGGTGTGGGAGATCTCGACTGCCGCCGGCCCGGGGCCGCGCCTCGTCGGCGTCAACATCGACATCTTCGATGCCAGCAACACCCTCGTTATCAGCGATGCGTTCGGTGGTGTCCTGGGCGGATACGCCGTGTCGGCCTTCGACGGGGCCATCGGTCCCGGCACCTATCACCTGGTGGCCAATGGCACTGCAGTGCGCGATGCGGTGCTCAATATTTCCATCAGCGCGGTTCCCGAGCCGCGCACCTACGCGTTGCTGCTCGCCGGGATTGGGGCGGTGGGTCTGCTGGCGCGCAGGCGGCGCTTGGGTTGAGGCTCTTGGGCGTGCGGCAGGCGGTCCGTCGCAGTTGCGTCGGGACGTCCCACCGTGACGGCAGCGCCTTCATCGGGCAAGCCAGCGCAAGGACTGAGGGCGCCGCCGGGGAGGCGGCTTCGGCCGTGGCCCTCAGGCGACGGCCGGCGCCAGCAGGCGCAGCGTGACGGCGTCGGCATCCATCTGGGCCATCGCTCCCACCGGCACGGTCAGCTTGCGCTTGATGCGGCCGATGGTTGCGCCGCGGAAGACGGGGACGTTCAGAGGCAGGAAGTAGTCGTCGCCGGGCTCGCGCGTCGTGAAGCGAGCCCAGCCCGACGCCGACCCTGTGTTGTCATCCCGCAGTGCTCACCGGCGACCGTCTTCGTGCCGATCGGGCGTTGAAATCCATGCGTAGACGCTTGCGATGCAATGGCCACAGGCGCGGGCGCTTCGTGCCGCCGCCTGAGCTGCTCGCGGCGAACGCGCGGAGGCGGGATTGCATCGAAACGGGAGCGACGTCCAGGTTTTGCGTGATGGTCCTACGATCCCGTTTCCGAACCGGGATATCTCCATGCGCTTGTCGCTACTGTCGCTCCTCATCGCCTGCCTGACGATCCAGCCTGCGCCAGCGCAGGCCGATGCGGCCGATGCGCCAGTCACGGTCAGTTTGTCGGTCAAGAGTGGCCGGGCGGCGTTCAAGGCCGGCGAGCCCATTGCGCTGGATCTGAGATTTCGCGCGCTGCAGGCGCCGGGGCGCATCGTCACCAATTCGCTGGGTGACTACCTCTCTGACGAGGTCGTCATCACGGCGCTTGATGGCAGTCCTCCCGCCGCGATCGATCGCGAGCGCTGGATGCCGCAGCAGCATGACGTGATCAACCTGCAGGCTGTGCCCGAGGGGCGGGAGTTGACGCTAACGCTGGTGCTCGATCAGCGGTACCGCTTCGATCGCCCGGGGCGTTATTCGGTGCACGTCGTTACTCGGCGGGCGGGACGCAAGGCACTCACCACGAACGACGTCACGTTTGCCGTGGAGATGCCGTCGCCCGATGAGGATGCGGCGCGCGTCCGCATGCTGGCTGCAGAAATCACCGGCGCGCCGTCAGGGCGCAAGTCGGCGGCGGCCGTACAAGCGCTGGCCCGAATGTCTTCCGATGCCGCGGCGCAGGCCAAGCTCGATCTGGTTCTCGAACCGCAGGGCGCTCATCCGTACCGCATCGACATCCTGCGGGGGCTTTGGCATGCCAGCGACCGTCAGCGAGTCATCGAGGCGCTTGAGAAGGCTGTCATGGACCCGGCGCTGGCGCGCACGGATCTGATCGACGACCTCGTGCTCCTGAAGAGCAGCGTCGAGGCTTCATGGCCGGCGGATTGGGCGGCAGACGCCGCGCTCAGCAAGCGCATCCGCGCGGCGGCGCTGCATCGACTCGCTGCGACCCTGCCGCTGCGCGATGGGGAGTCCCGTCTGCAGGCCAGTTGGCTGGTTCTCGAACCCTTCCGCGGTGACGCAGCGGCCATGGATGTGACCGACTTTGTCGTCGCTCGGGATTTCATTGCCGCGCATCTCGACAAGTTGCAAAGCTACCAACTGGTCGGCTTGGCGCGCGACTTCCGCGGCGCCTTCGACGGCCTCGCCGTCGTCGCCGCGTTGCAGCACTACCTGGACGCGCATCCGGACGACGCCAACGCGCTGAGCCTGGCCGTGAACCAATATCCCGACCTGGCCCAGCCTTATGTCGTCCGCCACGCGTGCGGCGATCACCCGATGTATTTCGAGCAGGTCCGAGACTTGCCCGTGGCGACGCTGGCCGATGTAGACGATTGTCTTCGCCGCAAGCTGCTGAAGGAGGCGCCGACAGCGGCAACAACCTCCGGTCAGATCGGGCTGGGTGTGACCCTGGCTTTCGTGGCGCGTTTCGCCACACCGGATCTGATCCAGGACGTCGCCCGGCTGATGCCCTCGCTTCAGGGGCGCTGGTTGCCCAATGCCAGAGCTGCCGCGCTTGTCTACCTGATGCGCTGGGACCCCAAGACCTATTCGGCGCAGTTCGAGGTCGCTGCGCAACAAGACGAGGGCGATGTGATGAGCTACACCGCCAAGGTCACCAGCCACTTACCCGCTGACGCGATGCGCGCCTTTTATCGCAGGACTCTGGAGAACGGTTCCGCGCACGACACGGCGCAGGCGGCGATGGTGCTGGCCAGCATCGGTGCAGCGGACGACCGGCCGTTGTTGAACGCGCGCCTGCAGCGCCTGCGCGAGGCACTGCGGGCGGGCCGAGGCTCTCATGATGACGAGAACCTGGAGGCGTCCTTGGTCTTCGCGATCCTCGACGGCTACGGCTGGCCGCGGGAGGAAGGTCTTGCGCTGGTGGCGACGTGCGTTTCCTCTTTCTGCAAGACAAGCTTTCACGTTCAATGACCTGCGCTGGGGTGCGTGACAGTCGATCCGGCGCCTTCGGGATGCCGGAGCTGTTGCGTCATCAAGAAGCCGTAAGCGGTAATGCTCAGGCTGGCGTGATGATGGAAGCCCCGCCAGCCTCTGCCTTTGTAGTGCCCCAGCCCCAGCTGCTGCTTGAGGTCTTGGTAGTCGCGCTCGATGCGCCAGCGCATCTTGCCCTCCAACACCATGCTGGATGCGCTCGTGAACTGGGTCACGGCGCAGCGCTGACGGCGCGGCCTTGCGACCGCCGCTGGTTCACTGCGCCGGTGGCGACGCCAGCGACCGAGCCACGACCGCCTCGTTGCGTGCCATCACCGCCGACCAATCGAATTCCAGCCGCGCACGCGCCAGCCCGTTGCCGGCCAGGCGGCTGGCCTGCGCCGGTGTGCGCAGCAGCGACCTGATCGCCGCGGCCAGCGCCTGGGCGTCGCCCGGCGCCACGAGCAGGCCGTTGTCGGCGTCACGCAGCACACTCGGCGTTCCGCCGCTGGCGGTGGCCACCACGGGCACGCCGGCGGCGTTGGCCTCGCACAGCACCCGGCCCATGGTCTCCACGTCGCGCGCGCCGGCGTGGTGGCTTTCGTAGCTGGCCAACGCAAACACGTCGCTCGCCCAGTAGTAGCGGGCAATCTTTTCGTGCGGTACACGGCCCTCGAAGCGCACCACGTCAGCCAACCCCAGGCGCGCGCAACAGGCCTCGTAGGCTCGGCGGCGGCGGCCGTCGCCGACGATCAACAGGCGGATGGCCGGGAATTCACCGCGCAACCTGGCGAGGGCATCGAGCAGAACTTCAACGCCCTTCTTTTCGACGAGCCGGCACACCGTCAGCACCACCTGCGCAGCCTCGGGCACGCCGAGCTCCGCGCGCGCGGCAGCCCGCGCACCGGGCGGCGGGCGGAACTCGCCAGCGGCGACCCCACCCGAGACGACCTCGATCCGCTCGCCCGCCACGCCAATCGCCCGCAGCAGGTTGGCCGTGTAGTCGCTGTTGGCCAGGATGCCGTTGTGGGCCGCCGCGGCGTGGCGCATCACTCGTTGGCGGCCGTCACGGAACAGGCGGTCGACCCAGTCGGGATGCTGGCCATGCTCCAGCCACCAGCTCAGTGCACGCTGCATGGCCGCCGAGCCGATGGCCCGGCTGCCCCAGGGATAGGGATAACCCAGCCAGGGCCGCAGCACGTCGTTGCCCACCGAGCGACAGACGACCGGAACGCCGGCGCGCGAGCGCAGCAGGCCGTAGAACACGGTCGATGCATAGATCGCATCGGGCCGGAACACGCGGATGCGGTCCAGCAGCAGCTCCTGGTTGTGCCAATAGCCCAGCCGCGACAGGACCCGATGCACCGCATGGGAGCAGCCGGCATCGAATGCGCGCGCGGCCTCGGCCATGGCCGGGTCGGTCACGCGATAGGTCAGCACTTCCACGCAGGCGGCGTGGCGCGCGAAGTGCGCCGCCAGATACCTGGCGTGCGTCTGCATGCCGCCGATGGCGGGCGGCCATTCGGTGAGGATGAGCAGCAGGCGCGGTCCGCTGGCACGCATGCGGCAGTCTCGGGGGTCGGGCGCCGGGGAACCTAGGCCACGGCCGGGCTCAGCAGCCGGATCGTTCCCGCGTCGGCATCCATCTCGGCCGGCGCACCGACCGGCACGGTCAGCTTGCGCTTGATGTGGCCGATGGCCGCGCCCCGGTAGACCGGCACGTTCAGCGGCAGGAAGTAGTCGTCGAACACCTCGTCCAGTGTCAGGCTGCCGTAGCCCTCGCCGGGCTCGCATTTGGTGAAGCGGCCGAGCACGACGCCGCTCAGTTGCGACAGCGCGCCGGCCAGGCGCAGCGTGGAGAGGCAGCGGTCGATGCGGTAGATGTACTCGTTGATGTCCTCGAGAAAGAGCAGGGCGCCACGGCAATCGGGGAAATAGGCCGAGCCGGCCATCGACGCCAGCACGGTGAGATTGCCGCCCACCAGCCGGCCTTGCGCCTTGCCGGGGCGCACGGTGGTGATGCGCTCCTCGCGGGCGATCAGGTCGTCCACCGGCTTGACGACAGGGTTGCGCAGCACGGCGGCCTCGGCATTCATCGCGATGGCCTTGAAGCTTTGCACCGAGTAGTCGTTCCATTCCGACACGGCCACGGGGCTGTGGAAGGCGACGAGGCCGGTCTGGCGGTGGATGGCGTTCACCAGGCAGGTCAGATCGCTGAAGCCGCCGAAGAATTTCGGCTTGCGGCGGATCAGCTCGTAGTCGAGCTTGTCGACGATGCGGTTGCAGCCCGAGCCGCCGGTCATGGCGAGGATGCCGGCCACCGAATCGTCGGCAAACATGGCGTTGATGTCGGCGGCACGCTGGGCGTCGGTGCCGGCAAAGGGCCCACGGCGTGCGGCGACGAATTCGCCCGGCTTGACCTTGAAGCCCAGGGCCTGCAGCACCTCGACGGCCATCTTCAGCGGCTCGCGCTCGAAGGTGGCGTTGGCGGGGCTGACGAGGCCGATCGTGTCGCCCGGGCGCAGCCGCGGCGCGAGCAATGGCCCGCCCGCGGCGCGCACCGGTTGGGCGGCGGCCAGCAGGCCGGCCGTGGCGGCGCTGAACTGCAGGAGTTGACGGCGTGACGGGTTCATATCGCTCGCAAACAATCAGAGATGAGGGGCTGGCCGCGTGCTCGGTCGCGCGGATTCGACGATTTGCGCGGCATTGTGTGCGCCCTGGCGGCATCAGCTGCCGCGGCCTGTTGCCAGTCGCGTGCAAGGGCAGGCACGGGTGGCTGTCCTCAAGGTGAATTTTTCGGGGCCTTCGAAGGATTGACGCTATGGCCGTAGCCTCGCTATGTTGCGCGATCTGCGAAGAACAAGACGAGGAGAAGCTCATGAAGCATGCACTCACCTGGCTGCTGCTCACGCCGCTGCTGCTGGCCGGCTGCATCAGCACCACCCCCCAGGCCAGCCTGGACGACACCAGGAACTGCACGGCCATGGTGGCCGGGGGCTTTCGCAAGGTGGCCGACGAGCGCGGCGAGCGCTTCAATGGCAAGGTCGGCGAAGAGGTGGCGCGCTGCCGCGGCAGCGACAAGGCCGCGGCCTTCCGCAACACGCCCTATGTCGACTGGTCCAACTACTGGGCCACCGGCGACAAGGCCACGCTGCTGCCGGGAACGAGTGGCGTCGGGAGTCATCTCGGGCCCAATGGCCGGGGCGTCGACGGCGCGCTGCTGGACCTCGAGTACCAGCGCATGGAGCTGATCAAGTTCAACCTGTTCGACAACTCCGGCAGCTTTGCCGACTACGCCCTGGGCCGTGAAGGCGTGGCGGGCGCGGCCGTCAAGACCTGGCCCTCGATGCGGCTGGCGGCCGATTCACCGTTCTACGCGGCCGTGGGCGGCGACGGGCCGCAGCTCTGCCAGGGTGATCTGATCCGCTGGCGCCAGCTCAGCGGCGTCTGCAACGACATCCGCAATCCCAAGATGGGCTCGGCCGGCGCGTTGTTCGCGCGCAATGTGCAGTTCGAGGCGACCTACCCCGACATCAGCGACGACGCCCTGGCGCGCAACCGCCATGGTGACCGCATCGCGTTGCTGCAGCCCGACCCGCAGCTGATCAGCCGCAAGCTCTTCACCCGCGCGCAGAGCGACCCCGCCAAATGCCGCGACGGGCAAGGCCTGCCCGGCAATCCGGTGGACGCCAACTGCGACTACCAGAAGGCGCCTTTCTTCAACGTGCTGGCGGCCTTCTGGATCCAGTACATGACGCATGACTGGTTCTCCCACATGGAGGAGGGCCGCAACGAACCCAAGTGGATGCCGGTGGGCTGCACGGGCGATGCGGCCAAGCTGGGCTGCCGGCCCGATGACCGCATCGACCGCGCCTTTGTCGCCGACGGCAATGCGCCGCCGCGCTACACGGCGGCTGACGGAACCAAGCCGCTGGCACGCGCCTTCCGCACCCATGCCAACAACAACACGGCCTGGTGGGACGCCTCGCAGATCTATGGCTACAACAACGTCTCGCGCCAGCGCGTGAAGCGCGACCCGGCCGACCCGGCCAAGCTGCTGATGCCGCCCGGCGCACGTGGCGGCGCGGGCGAGGCCCTGGGCCAGTTGCCCGTCTTCGCGGCGAACGACCCCATCCTGCCGCAGTGGGCCGGCCAGGGTGCGGCAGCCTTCCCGGACAACTGGAGCATCGGCGTCGGCTTCTATCAGACGGTGTTCTCGCGTGAGCACAACGCCTTCGTCGCCGAGTTCCGCCGCCGCGCCGCGGCCACGCCAGAGGCCGACTCGGGCCTGCGCGACCCGGCGAACCCGACAGCCGTCATCCGCTACCGCGACGTGTCGCCCGACGTGCTATTCGAGGTGGGGCGCCTCGTCGTCGCCGCCGAGATCGCCAAGATCCACACCATCGAGTGGACGACGCAGCTGCTCTACGACGAGCCCCTCTACCTCGGCATGAACGCCAACTGGGGCGGCCTGTTCGAAGGGCATCCGTTCGTCGAGAACGCGCTGGAAGCCATCGTCGTGCAGAACTACGGCAAGAGCACCGACGCGAAGAAGGCCGGCCAGTGGTACTCGGCCCTGGCCTCGGGGCCGGGCATCTTTGGCCTCGGTGCGCGGGTCTACAAGGACGACAGCTTCTTTGCGCGCCATGACGCCAAGAAGGACGACATCTGGAACCTCGCCAACCCCGAGCACGTGAACGGCGGCGTCAACCACTTCGGCTCGCCCTTCAACTTCCCCGAGGAGTTCGTCAGCGTCTATCGCCTGCATGCGCTGGTGCCGGACCTCATCGAGCTGCGCCACTGGGACAGCGACCCCAATCGCATCGCCGCCAAGGTGCCTGTCATCGAGACCTTCCGCGGCAAGGCCACCGGCGCGCTCGCCAACGAAGGCGCGGCCGACTGGGCGCTGTCGATGGGCCGCCAGCGCCTGGGCCTGCTGACGCTGGGCAACACGCCGGCCTTCCTGCAGAACCTGGCCATACCGCGGCTGCAGTCCAGCACCGGCAAGATCGACGTCGCGGCCCTGGACATCATCCGCGACCGCGAGCACGGTGTGCCACGCTTCAACGAGTTCCGCCGCCAGTACGGGCTGCGCCAGCTGACCAGCTTCGACGACTTCATCGACGCCCGCCTGCCGGCGGATTCACCCGAGCGGGCGCGGCAGCAAAAGGTCATCAACGACCTGCGCAGCATCTATGGCCAGCACAAATGCGATGCGAAGAAGGTCATCACCGCCGCGCAGAGGAACCTCGACGGCAGCCCCATCAACGACTGCCTGGGCAAGCCCGACGGCAGCCTGGTGGATAACATCGAGGACGTGGACACGGTGGTGGGCTGGCTCTCGGAGTTCACGCGGCCGCATGGCTATGCGATCTCGGAGACGCAGTTCCAGGTCTTCATCCTGAATGCGTCGCGGCGCCTGTTCAGCGACCGCTTCTTCACCAGCAGTTTCCGCCCCGAGTTCTACGGCAACCTGGGCATCGAATGGCTGATGAACAACGGCCCGACGGGCAAGCAGTTCGAGGCCAAGGAAAGCAACGGCCACCGCATCGAGGTCTCACCCTTCAAGCGCGTGCTGTTGCGCACCGTGCCCGAGTTGGCGCCCGAGCTGGCGCATGTGACCAACGCCTTCGACCCCTGGGCGCGTGACCGTGGCGAGTATTACGGCCTGGG
>NZ_JBFUMO010000229.1:0-8683 GCF_054049355.1 Roseateles sp. P5_E11
ACCATGGACCCCACCGTGCGCCGCCTGCTGCGCGTGCAGATCGACGACGCCATCGAGGCGGACAAGGTCTTCACGATGCTGATGGGCGACGAGGTGGAGCCGCGGCGCGACTTCATCGAAACCAACGCCTTGCGCGCGGGCAACATCGACGTTTGACGTTTACGTTCGTTGTAGCGTGAGGCGCATCCCCTAAGCGTCAGACGCTGGGGCGTCGTCGGCGCTGGCCGGGCCGGTCACCCCCCTGTCGCGGCGAAACGATCGCGCAGCGGGTCGAGCAGCGGGCCGTAGCGCTGCCCCGGCGTCGACGCGGCGCGCATCGGCTGGCGCACCTGCAGCGCGCTCGGCGTGCGGATCGCGCGCGCCGTCTCGTGGAAGCGCAGGCAGGCCGGCTCGAAGTCGAGGCCGCAGGCGGCGAGCAGCGCGTGGATGCCGGCATTCGGGTCGGCGACGAGGTCCTCGTACCGTTGCACGACGAAGCGGCCCGGGTACCGCTCGGCCCAGAAGCGGGCGAGCGCTTCGTAGGCGCGCCAGTACGCCGCGAGCCCGTCGAAGCTGTACGTGAAGTGCACCATGCCCGGCCCGAAGAGCTGCTTGTAGCAGGACCACGCGGTCTCCACCGGGTCGCGGCGGCAATCGATGATGCGAGCCCCGGGCAGCATGCGCAGTACGGCGCCGGCATAGAGCCAGTTCTCGGGCAGCTTGTCGGTGGCGATTGGCTTGCCGGTGCGCCAGCGCGCGCTCGCCCGCAAGTAGGCGTCGCCGAGCCGCCGCCAGTCAGCGTCGCTGGCATCGGCGGCCCAGGCCGGGAACGGCTTGCCGCGCCGGCGAGATTCGGCGTCGAGCAGCTGCGGCAGGTACGGCAGCTCGCTCGCGCCTTCGACCTGCGAGTGGCTCGCGAGGATCTGCTCGACAAGCGTCGTCCCCGACCGCGGCAGTCCGACGAGGAAGATCACCTCGCGCCCCGGCCCGTCCTGCGGCGGCGGCGGCGCACCGGCGAACGCGGCGCGGATCGCGTCGACGTGGCGCGCGAACGCCGCGGTGTCCCACGGCCGCGACGCGCGCGCCGCATCGTTCGCCGCGCACAGGACCCGGAACGCGTCGGCGTGCCGCCCTGCGTTCTCCAGCCCGTGGCCGAGGGCGAAGCGCAGGAACAGCCGTTCCTCCGCCGGCATCGTCGCCGGCGGCGCGGCGGCCTTCGCCTCGAGCTGCGCCAGCTCGTCGGCGGTCATCGGCACGACCTTCAGGTCGGCCAGCGTGAACCACGCGTGCGCGACCAGCTCGCCGCGCGCGATCAGGTGCCGGCAATCCGCGGCCGCGACATCGCCATGGCCGAGCGCCGTGGCGCAGCGTGCGCGTTGCAGCCGGGCGAGCGGCGCCGCCGGGTCAAGCGCGACGGCGCGCTGCACGGCGCCGTATGCCGCCGCCGGCTCGCCGGCGTTGTCGTGCTCGAACGACAGCCCCAGCCAGTCGGCCGATGTCGTCGCGTGTGCCTCGCCTTCGCGCAGCGTCGCGACCACCGCAGCGTGATCGTGCGCGTGCTCCTGCGCGGCCGCGAGCTGCGAGCGGAGATCGAAGTCCCAGGGCCGCTGCGCGAGTGCCCGCGCGAGGTCCTGCGTTGCGCCTTCCCAGTCGTCGTCGCCGGCGCGGCAGACCGCACGCAGGCGCAAGACCTCCGGGTGCTCCGGCGCGCTGCGCGCCAGATCGAGCAGCAGCACCCCCGCGTACATGCGGTCGCCCGCCTGCAGCGCCTGCGTGGCGCGGGCCAGCTGCTGCACGTCGGCAGGCTTCAGCCCGTGCAGCGGATCGCTCGAAACGGGGCGCTTCATGCCCGCCTCGCGACGAGACGCGCCGCCGCCTGTGCGATCGTGGACTTGCCGGCGCCGGGCAGGCCGGTCAGCCAGAGCACTGCGGCGCGTGGCGACGGTTTGCCGCCGCGTTCATCGGGAACGGGTCGTGAAATCATGCGGCGGATTGTGGCGCCGCGCGCGGCGGGCTCCGCGGCTGTCGCCGCGATGCGCCTCCCGCGAGCCAGCGATGACAAGGACAAGGAAAGCAAGGTCGACGACTTCCGCGCCGCCATGGCCTGGCTCATGCWGCARGCCGARRGSGCCGTCGGCCGCCAGCGCTACAAGGGCCTGGGCGAGATGAACCCCGAGCAGCTCTGGGAAACSACCATGGACCCCACCGTGCGCCGCCTGCTGCGCGTGCAGATCGACGACGCCATCGAGGCGGACAAGGTCTTCACGATGCTGATGGGCGACGAGGTGGAGCCGCGGCGCGACTTCATTGAAACCAACGCGCTGCGCGCAGGCAATATCGACGTTTGATGATGATTGATTAGTGCCACTGAGACGACTGATCGTCTCGGAGCGCGGTGATCGCTGATCGCTGGGCGCCATGACAAGAAGAGAGCCCGGCTTGCCGGGCTCTTTCGTTTGAGGAAGCCAGTCGCCGGATCCCCGTCAGAATCGCAACAGTTCTCGCCAATCGACGGCTTGAGCAGCGCCCTAATTTGTCGATTGCGTTCACAAGCCCGCCCATGTCTTCACCCACGCAAACCTACGAGTTGCCTGCTGCCCCGCCCAGCCTTCGCGTCAAGGAAGAGCAGGTCGAGTACGGCTTCATCAGCAAGCTGCAAGCCCTGAAGTACGAGTACCGGTCAGACATCCGCGACCGCGCATCCCTGGAGCGCAACTTCCGCGAGAAGTTTGAAGCGCTGAACCGCGTCCACCTGTCGGACGGCGAATTCGCCCGCCTACTGGACGAGATCGTCACCCCCGACGTTTACACCGCCGCCCGCACCCTGCGCGAGCGCAACGCATTCACCCGCGACGACGGCACCCCGCTGAACTACACGCTGGTCAACATCAAGGACTGGTGCAAGAACAGCTTCGAAGTCGTCAACCAGCTGCGCATCAACACCGACAACAGCCACCACCGCTACGACGTTCTCATCCTCATCAACGGCGTGCCCTGCGTACAGGTCGAGCTAAAGACGCTGGGCATCAGCCCGCGCCGGGCCATGGAACAGATCGTCGACTACAAGAACGATCCCGGCAACGGCTACAGCAAGACCTTGCTGTGCTTCCTGCAACTGTTCATCGTCAGCAATCGCACCGACACCTGGTRCTTCGCCAACAACAACGCCCGGCACTTCGCCTTCAACGCCGACGAGCGCTTCCTGCCCATCTATCAGTACGCCGACGAAGCGAACAAGAAGATCACCCACCTCGACCACTTTGCCGAGACCTTCCTGGCCAAGTGCACGCTGGGCGAAGCCATCAGCCGCTACATGGTGCTGGTGGCCAGTGAGCAGAAGCTGCTGATGATGCGGCCCTACCAGGTGTACGCCGTCAAGGCCATCGTCGACTGCATCCATCAGAACTGCGGCAACGGCTATATCTGGCACACCACCGGCAGCGGCAAGACGCTCACCTCCTTCAAGGCCTCCACGCTGCTGAAGGACAACCCCGACATCGAGAAATGCCTGTTCGTGGTGGACCGCAAGGACCTGGACCGCCAGACCCGCGAAGAGTTCAACCGCTTCCAGGAAGGCTGCGTCGAGGAGAACACCAACACCGGCGCGCTGGTGCGCCGCCTGCTGTCAGACGACTACGCCGACAAGGTCATCGTCACCACCATCCAGAAGTTGGGCCTGGCGCTGGACGAGAACAGCAAGCGCAATAAGCAACGCAAGCGGAACGACCTCAAGACCTACAAGGAGCAGCTGGAGCCGTTGAGCAACAAGCGCGTCGCCTTCATCTTTGACGAATGCCACCGCTCGCAGTTTGGCGACAACCACGAGGCCATCAAGACCTTCTTCCCCAAGGCCCAGCTCTTCGGCTTCACCGGCACGCCCATCTTCGAGAAGAACGCCACCGCCAAGCAGTTCGAAGGTGAGGAGGGCCAGTTCAAGACCACGGAAGACCTGTTCCAGAAGCAGCTCCACGCCTACACCATCACCCACGCGATCGAAGACGCCAACGTGCTGCGCTTCCATGTGGACTACTACAAGCCCGAGGGCAAGAACCCGCCCAAGCCCGGTGAAGCCCTGGCCAAGCGGGCGGTGATCGAAGCCATCCTGGCCAAGCACGACACCGCCACCGCCGCGCGCCGCTTCAATGCCGTGCTGGCCACCGCCAGCATCAACGACGCCATCGAGTACTACGGCCTGTTCGGCGAGCTGCAAAAGGCAAGGCAGGCAGCCGACCCCGGCTTCCAGCCGCTCAACATCGCCTGCGTGTTCTCACCGCCGGCCGAAGGCAATGCCGACGTCAGCCAATTGCAGCAAGACCTGCCGCAGGAGAAGGCTGACAACGAAGTCGAGCCCGACAAGAAAAAGAACGCCCTCAAAGCCATCCTGGCCGACTACAACGCTCGATACGGCAGCAACCATCAGCTGAGCGAGTTCGACCTCTACTACCAGGACGTGCAAAAGCGCATCAAGGACCAGCAGTGGCCCAACGCCGACTTCGCCCACGCCAAGAAGATCGACATCACCATCGTCGTGGACATGCTGCTCACCGGCTTTGACAGTAAATACCTGAACACGCTGTACGTGGACAAGAACCTCAAGTACCACGGGCTCATTCAGGCCTTCTCGCGCACGAACCGCGTGCTCAATGGCAGCAAGCCCTACGGCAACATCCTTGACTTCCGCCAGCAGCAAGACAACGTGGATGCCGCCATCGCGCTGTTTTCCGGCGAGAAGTCCGACGCTGAAGCCCGCAAGATCTGGCTGGTAGACAAGGCGCCCGTGGTCATCGAGAAGCTCGACGCCGCCGTGCAGAAACTGGCCGACTTCATGGCCTCCCAGGGCCTGGCCTGCGAGCCCGAGGCCGTGCCTCAGCTCAAGGGCGACGACGCTCGCGCCGCCTTCATCCAGGCCTTCAAGGAAGTGCAGCGCCTGAAAACCCAGCTCGACCAGTACACCGACCTGACGGCCGACAACGCCACGGCCATCGAGGCCATCCTGCCGCGCGAAGACCTGCAAGCCTTTCGCGGCGTGTACCTGGACACGGCCAAGCGCCTCAAAGACCAGCAGGGCAAGGGCGGCACCGGCAACGACGACACCGAAGAACAAGCGGTGGACCAGCTCGACTTCGAGTTCGTGTTGTTCGCCTCCGCCGTCATCGACTACGACTACATCATGGGCCTGATGGCTCGCTTCTCGCAGCAGGGCGCAGGCGCCAAGCACCGCATGAGCCGGGACGAACTCATCGGCCTCATCCAGGCCGATGCCAAGTTCATCAATGAGCGCGACGACATCGCCGCCTACATCAACACCCTAAAGGCCGGCGAAGGCCTGAGTGAGACCGCCATTCGCGAGGGCTACACGCGCTTCAAGAAGGAGAAGGACGGCGCGGAACTGGCCGCCATCGCCACGCAGCACGGCCTGACCGCCGCAGCGCTGCAAGCCTTTGTGGACGGAATCCTGCAGCGCCTCATCTTTGACGGCGAGGCCTTGAGCGACCTGATGGCCCCGCTGGACCTGGGCTGGAAGGCGCGCGCCCAGGCCGAGACGGCGCTGATGGCCGAGCTGATTCCTTTGCTCACCAAACGGGCACAGGGCCGTGAGATCTCGGGCTTGAGCGCTTATGAGTGAGCCGCCACCCCTCACCGAAGCTGCCCTGCTGGAGCGCGTGGCGCTGGGCGAACACACCCGCCAGCAGTTCAAGCGCACGTTCAACAGTCCCGACGCCCTGGCCGCCGAACTGGCTGCCTTTGCCAACAGCGGGGGCGGCACGCTGCTCATCGGCGTCAACGACGACGGCATCCTGGCCGGGCTGGATGCGGCCGAACTGCGCCGCCTCAACCAGATGCTCAGCAACGCCAGCAGCCAGCATGTGCGCCCGCCACTGCACCCCCACACCGATAACGTGCCCACCCACGCCGGGCTGGTGATGGTGGTGACCGTGCCCAACGGCCTGGCCAAACCCTATCTGGACCAGCAAGGCCGCATCTGGGTCAAACAGGGCGCCGACAAACGCCACGTGACCGCCCGCGAAGAAATGCAGCGCATGTTCCAGAGTGGCGGCCTGGTCTACGCGGATGTGGTGCCCGTGGCCGGCACCACCAGCGCCGACCTGGACGAACCCGCCTTTCGCCGCTACCTGGCCCAGCACTACAACGCCACCGATGCCGATGGCGCCCGCGCCGGGCTGCCGCTGGACGCCTTGCTGCAAAACCTGGGCTTGGGCGACGGCCATGAACTCACCCTGGCCGGCCTCATGCTCTTTGGCAGCAACCCCCTGCGCTGGCGCCCGGCCTTCACCATCAAAGCCGTGGCCTTCTTCGGCACCAGCATTGCCGACAGCCACTACCAGGACAGTCAGGACTTCAGCGGCACCCTGCCTGCCCAATACGCCGAGGCGCTGGCCTTCATCAAACGCAACCTGCGCCGCGTGCAGGGCGACCAGGGCTTCAACTCACCGGGCATTCTGGAAGTGCCGGAAGTTGCGCTCCAGGAACTGCTGGTCAACGCCGTGGTGCACCGCGACTACTTCACCAGTGCCTCCATCCGCATCCTCGTGTTTCGCGACCGCATCGAAATCATCAGCCCCGGCCCTCTGCCCGACAGCCTGAGCATTGAAGACATCCGCCACGGCAAAAGCAACCGCCGCAACCCCACGCTGAGCGAACACGCCTTCCGGCTGCTGCCCTACCGAGGCATGGGCAGCGGCATTCCCCGCGCGCTGGGCGAGTGGCCCCAGATAGAGCTGATCAGTGAGGTCAGCGGCAACCAGTTCACCGCCAGGGTGCAGCGGCCCCAGGCGCAAGGGACGGGAGCTGGCGAACAAGCTACCGAACAGGTAGCCCTGCAAGTCACAGGGCAAGTCACAGGGCAAGTCACAGGGCAAGTCACAGGGCAAGTCGAAGCCCTGCTCTTGGCGGTGGGTGAAGGGTCCTGGAGCCGCAAAGCCATGATGGAAAAGCTCAGTCTCAAGGGCCGTGACAATTTCGAAAAGTTGTATCTCGCGCCCGCATTGGCGCAAGGGCTGATTGAGAGAACCATCCCCGACAAACCCAACAGCCGCTTGCAGCAATACCGCCTGACCGAACAAGGAAAGGCCTTGTTGAAATGACCGTCCCCCACCAGCACGGCCCCACACCGGGCACTGCCACCTGCCAGGACTTGCTCGCCGAGCTGAAGCAGCCCATGGCCGAGCTGCAAACGCTGCGCGAACAGGCGATCGAAACCCTGACGCCCGCCGTGCAAGAAATGGTGCGAGGCGGCAGCCGCGATGTACAGCGGATCGAGCACGCACTCGACCAGCTGTTGGACATCGCCTGCCTGCCCGAGGGCCTGACCCTCTTCAAAACCCTCTGCCGCCATTACTGGACGCTGCACCCGCAAGCCACCGCGGGCTACATCCACGCCTACCGCGAGATGTGGGATGCCGATGACCAGAACGACGCTGACGAGGTGGCGCCATGAACCCCAAACCGTCCAGCCCCGTATTGACGGCAGAGGCCAAACCTGCGTTGGTGCCCAGGCTGCGGTTTCCGGAGTTTCAGATGGCAGGCGACTGGACGACTGCCAAGCTGGGCTCGTTGGCATTCATCAGCACGGAAAAGGTTGGCAACGCTGTTTGTGTTCCCATGAGCATCACGTCTGGCGTTGGCCTCGTGAGCCAGGAAGATAAGTTCGGCCGAGTCATTGCAGGCGATTCTTATAAAAACTACCTGCTGCTCAAGCCAAATGATTTCGCCTACAACAAAAGCGCCACCAAGGAGTATCCCGAGGGATTTTTGGCGCTCTATTCTGGCAGCAAGCTGGCTGCCGTACCCAACAGCATATTCACTTGCTTTAGGGTCAACGGCGAGTCTCCCGTACCAAAGTATCTCAACTACCTCTTTCTCGGCAACCTGCATGGGCAGTGGCTGCGAAAGTTCATTCAGGTAGGCGCACGCGCGCACGGCTCGCTGAGCATCAATGACAGTGATCTCATGGCACTGCCTGTGCCTTTGCCGACGGGAGATTCATCGGTCGCCGAACAGCAAAAAATTGCGGACTGTCTGAGCTCGCTGGACGAACTGATCGCCGCGCAAGCCCGCAAAGTGGATGCGCTGAAGACCCATAAAAAAGGGTTTATGCAGCAGCTGTTCCCCTACGATGGCGAAGCTCGACCACGCCTGCGATTCCCTGAATTCCAAAATGCCGGCGATTGGAAAGTCGATGCACTAGAAAATTTGTGCACGGCTAAAATATCCTATGGAATCGTTCAAGCTGGGCCTCACGTTTCAGGCGGCATGCCATATATCAAGAGTTCTAACTTGAACTCTGCGCTGTGCGTGGACTCACTTTCCCGTACATCAAATTCAATTGCTGCCAAATATCGAAGATCGGAAGTAGTGCCGGGTGATCTTGTGTTTTCCCTGAGGGGGAATATTGGAGCATCGCAGATCGTTCCTGGTGATATTCCCGTTGCAAACCTGACGCAAGGCACAGCAAGAATCAGAACCAAGGGGCCGACAGCGTTTTATATGCACGCCCTTCGAAACCAGGTGGTCTATGACAAGATCCTAGCCACCAGCAAGGGCAGTACATTTCAGGAAATATCTCTCGGAGCCTTGAGGGAAATACCCATATTTCACCCGGAGATTGCCGAGCAACAACGGATTGCCGACGGTCTGTCCGGTCTCGACACCCTCATTACCGCTGCCGCCGAAAGACTGAAAG
>NZ_JBFUMO010000230.1:0-8663 GCF_054049355.1 Roseateles sp. P5_E11
ATCCAGCAGCAGCCGGCACGCGAAGCAGCAGAAGGACGCCGGCGAGAGGCCAAGCGATGGCATCCAGAGCGGCAATGAATCTCCGCCCCGGCCAGCTGGGCGCATCCGGATGCGGCTCACGCGCTATCAACACAATCATGCTTCACCCCCTAAGGCTGGCCGCTAACGCCCGCCGACCTTCTCATCGAATCACATCAGCACCGGCCATAGGCACGACACGGAAACGATTCGTAAGAGTGCATTCGTTCGGTCGAATAATGCGCCGCATGGACGGCCGAATCCGTGAATTTGCTAACCAATCTGTCAATCGGTAAAGCATCCACTCAGGCGCGAACGAACGACATACCGATGTGACTGTTCGGCCATGTCCCACGCGCGGAACGTCCTGGGACGAAGCGGGCCTTCCATGGCATGTAACCGCCAGAGATCGACGCGGCTAGACACGCCTGCCGTAACGGTCTGCAATGTGTTCGGGCTTGCAACTTACACGCCTCTGAAGATCCAAGGGAGCAGAGATGGAGTCCACAACAATCCACGACGCCATCGGCGGGCCGGCGCCGCACGCCGCGCCGCCTCTCAGGACGCGTCGGCAGGTAGATCCGGTCGACGGCCCGGCACGGCCACTCGGCGCAAAGCGATCCGCGCTGCAGGCGCAAAGGCGCCGGCAGTCCATGGCCAAGCGAAGCTCAGAGCTGACGCGGTCCGTCGCCGGCCACGAGGCGCACGTCCTCGCCTCGGCGGATGGCGTCCTCTCTTTTGCCCTCCTTGCTACGACGACAGGCTTGCTGGTCGAAAGGCGACACTGCCCCACAGAAGGCGCACGCACCGCGCAAACCCTGGTGTTCGAGGACACCACCGTGTTCGACAGATGGTGCGAGTGCGAGCCCGTGAGGTTCAGCGATCCGATGCTCCACGGCCAGCTGCGCCGCGAAGGTCATGAAGCCCTCAACACCGATCGATGAACTGTTCAGCCTGGCGGCCCTGACGGCTGCACCGGACTACGGCGCACGGATCCTGCAGATCCTCCCGAGCATCGGTGATGCCGACAGCGCCGCATCCGCGGTGGCCCACTTCAGGCGTGCGCTGCGCCTGATAGGCGCCGACGCGGGCGTCTTCCTGAGCGTCATCAGGGACGACGCCACACGCACCTCGTACCGGTCGCTGGTCGCGTGCGATCCCCTCTGGGCCATCGAATATGTGCAGTGCGGCTGGCATGAGCATGATCCTTGGCTCAGGCACGCCATCCACTGCGCTGAGCCGATCCGTGGCACGGAGCTGGAGATACGCCCCGACGAGGAGGTCTTCGTCAGGACCTCAATGAGGCTGGGCTTTGCATCCGCGGTCGTGGCTCCCGCGCCCAGCGAGGCCGGCATGTCTCGCGTGGGCGTGTTGTGCCTGGGGTCACACACCCTGGGCTTCTTCGACGGTGAGGGTTACCAGCTGGTCCGTGTCATTGCGAGAGCGCTTGCGATGGAGCTGCACCGTTGGCTGCTGCGGGCGATCCGCAGCGAGCTGCTGGCGCTGTCCCGCGTCACGCCCCAGGAGATCGAACTCCTGCGGCATGAGGAAGCCGGCCACTCCAGCAAGATGATCGGCGCGGAGCTGAACATCGAGGCCAAGACCGTCGACTGCCGGTTCCAGCGCCTGAGCGCCAAGCTGGACGCACCTGACAGGAGAACGGCCGCGCGCATCGCGCGCCTGTACGGCCTGCTGTGACGAACAATGAGAACGCGTCGGCCTGCCTGATACTTTGAGCCGACACGGCGCTTCCTCGTTTCATGGCCAGGTTCTTTCCGACACTCGATCAGACAGATTTCCGCAGCGAAGGCGAGTTCGCCCTCTTCAGGGAACTAGCGGCACTTGATGACGGGTTCATCGTCATCCACTCGTTGCCTTGGTTAAGAGGCAGAACCAAGCGCACCTACTCGCACGAGCTGCAGGAGTACCTGCGCGTCTCGATGGAGCGGAAGCATCTGTCCGGCGAGGTGGACTTCGTGATCCTGCATGCGCAGCTGGGCGTGCTCTGCATCGAGACGAAGTCAGGGCAGTACAAGCCTTCGGGCTTTCGCTTCGTCCACGAACGAGGCGCATACACCATCGATCCGCTGAATCAGGTCAAAGACAACGCCCTAACGCTCGACGAGGTGCTGAAGGCCCGGGACCTGAAGTGCCCCGTCGGCTACGCGGTGCACTTCCCGGACTTCGACCTCGAGCCCTCGCAGATCGCCGGCGCTTTCGTGCCGCTCGATCGGCACCTCCCGGACGGCATCTTGATCATGCAAAAGCATCGACGGGACATGCCGTCCCGAATCGTGCAGCTCATGACGCACTGGAAGGCGGCGCTGAACTACGGCAGTCAGGACGGCTTCACCCAAGAGGTCGATACGTTCCTGCAAGCCGTCTGGCCGCGCGAAGCACAAGCCGGGCATCTCGGACGCAAGATTCTCGCGGACGGGGAGCTGTGGCTTCGGCTCGACGAGAAGCAGGCAAATCAGGTGGCGCTATGCCTCAATGCCGATCGACGGTTGATTGCGGGATTTTCAGGCAGCGGCAAGACGCTCATCGCCCGCTCGCTTGCCGAGCAGTTTGTCGCCCGGGGCCTCAAGGTGCTCTTCCTGCTGAAGAATCGCCAGATCACGCAGAAGGTGTCCGCGCAACTGAGCCATCTCGGCCGGGCAATCACCGTTCAAACCTTCCACTCTTACTGCGAGTCCTTGGGCACCAGGGTGAGGGCCGGCAACGCCGCGCCGAACTATGACGAGCATCATCTGGCCCTGCACGGGACAGTAGATCGGCAATACGCCGTGCTGATCGTCGATGAGGGCCAGGCACTCAACGAGGCCGATCACCAGGCACTGCGCGACCATTTTTCCGGCGCCCGCAAGTTCATCTTTGCTGATGAGCTCCAGGTGCTTCCTGGCATCGAGAACGGCAGTTCATACAGATTCCTGGAGGACACCTACGACGAGCGATTCTTCTATCTGTCGACGGTCTACCGGAATCCGGGAGGCATCACTCAGAAGATGATGGAGATGCGGCCGCCGCGACACGAGGTGACCTCTCCTCGCCCGATCGCTGAAGACGACCTGCATCGGAGGATCAGCAGGGATGTCTCCAAGAGCATCCAGACCCTGATGGCGGAGCTGTCCGCGGTCGGCGTTGCGATGCAGGACGTGATCGTGCTCAGTCAGTTMTCACTGTCGCTTGAGGGCATGGACGTGTCCCGATCCACGATCTCGGCCTATCGCGGCATGGAGAAGCCCATCGTCATCGTCGTGGCCGGTTTCGACATGGACGACACCACCTTGGCGTGCGCGCTCGGCAGGGCTACCACGCGTGCCTACATCGTCGTGCCTATCGAGCTTCTCGTTGGTCAACGCGATGTGAGGTCGGATTTCCTGCGCAGGGGCTTGGAGAACACCGACCGCGCGCGAGTGCTGGATCGGGATGCCCGTGTCGCGAACCCTCGATTCGTTGCCAACATGGTGCGGAGGTTCGCAGGCGAAGTCGGCAGGCACGAGGTCCTCGGCGATGGCTTCGTCTACGCCAGTCGGTGGCGGCGATGGCTGTACGAAGGCGGTACCAGGTGGCCAAACCGAGGCGTGCAACTCTGGGGCTACTGGCTCTCGCTATCGACCGGCCTTTCCATCTCGGCACTTGACCAGGTACGAAACGACCTGACGGACTGCTACCTCCGCCACTGCAGCGAGTGCAACACCACGACGCCGCACGACGCATTTCGGAAGTGCCTGACCTGCCCCGCCTCGCCGCTGGACGCGGCCAGAATCGACGCGATCGTCCAGCAAGCGGCAGATCTGCGTGTCATTCGATTGCAGGCGCTGGGGCAGTCGCTGATCCACGTGGCGGCCCTGGTCGGTGATTTCCAGTTTCCGCGCTCGAACGAAAACGTGCGTGGGTTGACCGAAGTTCCAGTCCTGTTCCTCGCCACCACGATCATCGAGTTCCGAATGCGCCACCAGCCGGCGACTTCCACGAGATTTCAGATAGAGCAGTGGCTGCGAGAAGTGCTGGTCGCCAGCGAGCTTGACGACTCCATCGAGGGCCTTGCGGCMCGAACGATTGGAAGCCTCTGCTCGCAAAAGCTCATGGTGAGGACCAGTCCTGGTCGATACCGACTGACGGATCCTCAATAGCCCCCCGGCACGGTTCCGACTCTAGCCCTGCGGCCACCGAGCCGCGTTCCCGTCCCTCAAGACCTGCCCCTCGCGCCACCAACCGCTCAACCCGATAGCTGGAAAGTAGCCCGAATCCAGCAGACGAGACACCCTCCCCGGCTTCTAGATTGACCTCATGGCTCTCGGCGTTCGACGAGCCCCAACGGAGTGCAAGCAGTACGCGCTCCCCAAAAGAGGTCGATCAACATGAAGCTGCGCGCCTGCATTGGACACGTGTCTCGGCTACCCGCCGCGGCAGCCCTGCTCCCGACCGATTGGCTTGACCTTCGGCTCCACCGCCTCGGTGCTCTCGCGGCTTGCCTGACCCTGGTGGCCGCGCAACCGGCTCACGCGGTCGACGGGTGCCAAGTCTTGCTGTGCCTCGCGGCCCCGAGCTGGCGCTCGATCCCGCAATGTGTTCCCCCGGTGACTCAGGTGCTCCGCGACCTGGCTCGCGGCAAGCCTTTCCCCACATGCGCCATGGTCGGCGCCGGCAACTCGTCCGCACACACCTGGGCCAGCGCGCCCTCGTTTTGCCCGCCCCAGTACACCCGAGTGTTCGACGGTCCCAACGGGGCCATCTACTCCTGCGACTACAACGGTGCCATCTCGGTGACGGTCCAGGGCGTGCTGTTCGCCCGCACCTGGTGGTCCGCCTCCGGCGACTCCTCCACGGAGTTCAGCCCGGCGGCCAAAGCCCAGCTCGGAACCTGGGACAACAAGTTCGACACCGACTACGCCGCCTGGCTGGCATCCCAGCCCGTGCCGGGGTCGAACTGAGCGACCGCCATGGACGCCTCCACTTTTCTCGCCCTCGTCCTGGCCTGCGCGCCGGCCGTGCACACRGATACGGCACAAGCGCTCGTCCAGGTCGAGAGCGGCTTCAACCCCTGGGCCGTGGGCGTCGTCGGTGGCGAGCTGGAGCGGCAACCACGGACGCACGCTGAAGCCATCGCCACCGCCCGCACCCTCAAGGCCAAAGGCTGGAATTTCAGCGTGGGCCTGGGACAGATCAACGTCCACAACTTCCCAGCCCTCGGGCTGAACGTTGAGACCGCGTTTGAGCCCTGCGCCAACTTGCGCGCTATGCAGGTGGTGCTCACCAGCTGTTTTGAGCGCGCCAGCGTTTCGGGCTCCGGGCCGCCGCAGGCAGCGCTGCGAAGAGCCCTGTCTTGCTACTACAGCGGCAACTTCACCTCCGGCTTCGAACACGGCTACGTGCGCAAGGTCGCCAGAGCGGCAGCGCGCGCAGGCCATCCCTCGCCATCGCTCACCTCCTCAAAGGAGTGAACATGAATTGCTTCGGACAAATCAAGGGCCGCTGCGCCGCCCTCTACATGGCCGTCCTAGTCATGGCCCACCAGCCTGCAAAGGCCCAGGGCTTCGACAAGGTCAACCAGACCGTCATGAACGTCAACACGATCCTCGTGACGATCTCCATCGCGGTCGTCACCATCGCGATCATTTGGGCCGGCTTCAAGATGATCTTTCAAGGCGCGCGGCTCGCCGATGTCGCCAACGTGCTGATCGGCGGCACGCTGGTCGGCGGCGCGGCGGCAATGGCCACCTACATCGTCAGCTGAAGCCCCGCTGTGAACGCCGAAGTCATCTACAAGGGCGCCACGCGCCCAGCCATGAAGCTTGGCATCCCCCTGGTGCCGCTCGTCGTCCTGTTCGGCACCGGCATGCTGGCCATCATGTGGTTCGGCATGCTGGTGAGCTGGTGGATCGCGCTAGGCGTAGCCGCCGCGATCCTGCCCACGCTGGGCTGGATGCGCTATCTGACCGCCAAGGACGACCAGCGCTTTCGCCAGATATTCATCGCGCTGAAGCTGCGCATGGGCAACCGCAACGGCCGGTTTTGGCGCGCACGCAGCTACTCACCCACCGTCTACCGGGGGAACCGCAATGCTCGGCACGCATAACGGCAACGGTGCATCGCGCTGGCGCGGTCACCGCAAGGCGACGCCGCGCTTCTGGGCGCGGGCACGGATGGAGAACCCTCTGGGCGGCTTCGTGCCCTTCTCGTCTCTCGTGAGCCCGAGCATCGTCATCACGCGGGGCGGCGACTACCTTCGAGTCTGGCGCCTCGACGGCATCACCTTCGAGAGCGCCGATGAACAGCGCATCGCAGAGCGCCACGAGGCCCTGTGCAGCCTGCTGCGAAACCTGGCCGGCGGCCAGTGGGCCGTATGGATGCATCGGGTGCATCGCGCGGTGACGGACCAACTGCAGGATCCCGAAGCACCTGGGTTCGCGCAGGACCTGTCGAGGGCTTACCAGGCCAAGCTGGCCGAACGCCCCATGATGAGCACCGAGCTTTACCTGACGATGGTCTACCGGCCCAACGTGTCGCGCGTCGCCCGGGCGTTGCAAGCCAGGGAGCGCACACGGGCAGCCATCGCGGCGGCCCAGACTGACGCGCTGCGCGTCATGGAGGAACGTTCCGCCCTCGTCTCGCGCGTGCTGCGCGCTTTCGGCCCCCGRCAGCTCTCGACGCGGCAAGCCGGAGGCCGTACCTATTYGGAACTCGCGGAATTCCTGGGCTATCTGGTCAACGGCCGTTGGCGCCCCATCTTGATGGCCGCCGGCCCGCTGTATCGGACACTGCCCACGTCGCGCCTGTCCTTCGGGGGCGACAAGCTCGAACTGCGACACGGCGACGAGCGCCGCTACGCAGCGCTGGTCGACATCAAGGAGTACGCGGATGCCGTAGAGCCTGGGATCTTGAACGCCCTGCTCTACGAAGCCAGCGAATACATCGAGACACAGAGCTTCTCGATCCTGCCCCGGCGGGAAGCGATGCGCGCGCTGGAGCTGCAGCGCGACCAGTTGATTGCGAGCGACGACGTCGTGGCAAGCCAGATCGCCGACATGGACACCGCCCTGAACGACCTGGGGGACGGCCAGTTCTGCATGGGTGAGTACCACTACTCGCTCGTCGTCTTCGGCAAGGACGTGGCCGATGCCGGTCGTAGCGCCGCGAACGCCATCGGCGCCGTGGGCGAGTCGTCCAGCCTGCAGCTCTCCGCGGTGGATCTCGTAGCCGACGCGGCCTGGTTCGCCCAGTTGCCTGGCAACTGGCAGTGGCGCCCGCGGGACGCCAAGCTGTCCTCGCGCGCGTTTGCGGCCCTGTCCAGCGCCCACAACTTCGCCTGTGGCAAGCGAGACGGCAACCCCTGGGGCGAGGCGCTGGCGCTGATGCGCACGCCGTCGGGACAGCCTTTCTACCTGAACCTGCACAGCAGTCCGGAGGACGAAAACTCCGCGGACAAGAAGCTGCCGGGCAACACGCTGATCATCGGCTCCACCGGGGTCGGCAAGACCACGCTGGAAATGTTCCTGCTCACGCTGACCCGGAAGTGGGACCCCACACCTCGCTTGGTGCTCTTCGACCTCGACCGCGGCTGCGAGATCGCGATGCGGGCCCTGGGCGGCCGCTACTTCACCCTGGAGGCTGGCAGGCCTACCGGCTGCAACCCGCTGCAGTGGGAGCCGACGCCCGCACGCATCCAGTTCTGGGAGCAGCTGATACGCACATGCATCGCCACGCTGGCGCTGCCGCTGATGCCGGCAGACGAGCGTGCCGTCGCCCACGCGGTCAGGGCGGTGGCCCAGATGCCCGCCGCGCTGCGCCGCTTCTCGACCGTACGCCAGAACCTGCCGAAGACGGGCGAGAACAGCCTCTATGAGCGGCTGGGCCGGTGGTGCGATGGCGGGCCGCTGGGATGGGTCTTCGACCAGGCTGACGACCGGCTGCACGACCTCCAGACGGCCCAGGTCATCGCCTTCGATACCACCGAGTTCCTCGACCTGCCCGAAGTCCGGACGCCCGTGATGATGTACCTGCTGCAGGTCATGCAGGAGCTGGTCAACGGCGAGCGGCTCATCTACGTCATCTCGGAGTTCTGGAAAGCGCTCGACCACGAGATCTTCAGCGACTTCGCCAAGCAGAAGCAGAAGACGATCCGCAAGCAGAACGGCCTGGGTATCTTCGACACGCAAAGCCCCTCCGACGTGCTGCGCCACCCGATCGGCCGAACGATGATCGAGCAGAGCGTCACCAAGATCTTCCTGGCCAACCCGGAAGCCGTGCGCGAGGAATACGTGGACGGCTTCGGGCTCAGCGAAGCCGAGTTTGAGATCGTCCGCGGCCTGAGCGCCCAGGGCGGCAGGCGGTTCCTGGTGAAGCAGGGCCACGCGAGCGCGATCTGCGAGCTGGACCTGGCTGGCCTGGACGACTTCGTCACCGTCCTTTCGGCCACCACGGACAACGTGGCCCTGCTGGATGCCATCCGCGCACAGCATGGCAACGATCCGTATCACTGGCTTCCCGTACTGCTGCGCGAGGTTCACGATCGAAAGCTTCGCAACCCTGGGAGAGCTGCATGAACCGCACCACCAAGATGCTTGCCTTGGCATCAACAGCCATGCTGACGGCCACTGCCGAAGCGCAGTTCGTCAAGGGCAACGAAGCCATCACGATAA
>NZ_JBFUMO010000231.1:0-8633 GCF_054049355.1 Roseateles sp. P5_E11
AGCTTGTAGAGGCTTTCCACGCGGCCCACGACGGCGTCGACGCGCAGATGCTGGCTCGCGAGCTCGAACTCGTTCAGCTGGATCAGCGCGGGCAGCACGTCGAGCACGTCGCGCTCGGCCAGCACCGGGTCGCGGTCGGCGAGGCGCTTGAAGGCGTCGCGGGTGGACTCGCTCTGGCCGCCGAGGTAGTTGTTGATGTGGATGACCTCGCCCAGCGCCTGTTGGCCCGGGCGGCCGCCGGCATCGATCCGGGCCAGGGCCTGGTCGCGCACGGCCAGCAGCTGGGTCATGGCGGGTGCGTAGCGGTGCGCCAACGAGGCCCAGGCGGATAGCGCAAAGGACATGYGCACCCCTAACATCGCCGGATCGCGCTCCAGCACATGCTCATGGAACCACAGATGCTTCTCGGCGGCCACGGCGAAGCGGCCCTCGTCGGCATCCTTGCGAGCGCCGATCAGGATCTCGTGGGCGCTGGCCCCGGCTGGTGGTTCCCAGGCCAGGGCGCAAGGCGTGGCGCTGAGCAGCACCGCGGCGAACAGCCCGGCCAGGGCGGGACGTCTGACGGCCGCTGTCTTGTCTCGCATGCTTGAGCCTCCTTGAAGTGCGGCGCAGTGTAGGCACGGCGCCGGTGTGAGCGGTAGCAGGTAGGTCGGCAATTTTCCCGTTGCGGCCTAGGTGCCGCCGATGGCTCCGGCACGGCACAACTCGCGACTAGCATGCCGCCCGCCGCAGGCCGTCGCCCCCAGTGGCCACCGACTGGACGCGGCCTGACCTGCAAGGCTGGGGCAGCAACGACCCCCAAGCAGACCCTGTCGGTGCGCTTCTACGGTGCGGGCGTCGCCTTCCACTTCTGATGACGAAGGCGGGGCGGTGTCTGGCGAGGTCAGAATCCCCCCATGCCGACCCCCGCCGACCCCGCCTCGCTGCTGCATCTGCTCTGGCTGGCCAGCCCGGCCTTGCCGGTCGGCGGCTTCAGCTATTCCGAGGGCCTGGAGGCCGCGGTCGACGCCGGCGTCGTGCATGACGAGACCAGTGCCGGCGACTGGCTGCTGAACCAGCTCGAACTCGTGCAGGCGCGCGCCGAGCTGCCGATCGCGGCGGCGGCGCACGCGGCGACGCTGGCGCTTGATGGCGCGCGGCTGGCAGAACTCAATGCCTGGGTGCTGCAGACACGCGAAACCAGCGAGAGCCTGCAGCAGGCCCAGCAGATGGGCCGCAGCCTCGTGGTTTGGATGCAGGGCCTGATGCCCGATGCCGCGGTGCTGCCCCTGCTGCAAAAGATCAAACCGGCGCCGACCTGGCCCGTCGTCATGGGTGCAGCCGCGGCGTCCCGCGGTGCTGCGTTGGAGCCGGCGCTGCAGGCCATCGCCTTCGGCTGGGCCGAGAACCTGATGCAGGCTGCCGTGCGTTGCGTGCCCCTGGGCCAGACCTCGGGGCAGCGCCTGTTGGCACGCCTCGTGCAAGTCATCCCGCAAGCCGTGGCGACCGCGTTGGCAGCGCCCGAGCCCATGGCCTTCGCGCCGCTGCTCGGCATCCATGGCGCCCGCCACGAAAATCAATATTCACGACTGTTCCGCTCATGACAAAAAAACGCCGGACCGCTCCAAGTTTTTTTATCCCCCTTGGGGGGCCTGACGCGCAGCGGCAGGTTCGGGGGCTCACATGACTGCACCCTTGCACGCAATTCCCAACCGCACCAAGAAGCTACCGCCTTTGCGTGTCGGTGTCGGTGGCCCCGTGGGCTCTGGCAAGACCACCCTCGTCGAGATGCTGTGCAAGGCCATGCGCGAGCGCTGGGACCTGGTTGTCGTCACCAACGACATCTACACCAAGGAAGACCAGCGCCTGTTGACAGTGGCCGGTGCGCTGGCACCCGAACGCATCATGGGCGTGGAGACCGGCGGCTGCCCGCACACCGCCATCCGCGAGGACTGCTCCATCAACCTCGAGGCGGTGGACCGCATGCTGGAGAAGTTCCCCGACGCCGACATCGTCTTCGTCGAGAGCGGCGGCGACAACCTGGCGGCGACCTTCAGCCCCGAGCTGTCCGACCTGACCATCTACGTCATCGACGTGGCCGCCGGCGAGAAGATCCCGCGCAAGGGCGGCCCCGGCATCACCAAGAGCGACCTCTTCGTCATCAACAAGACCGACCTGGCGCCTCATGTCGGCGCCGACCTGAACGTCATGCGCAGTGACACCGCCCGCATGCGGCCCGTCAAGCCCTGGGTCATGACCAACCTGAAGACGCGCGACGGCCTGGACGAGGTGGTGCGCTTCATCGAGACCAAGGGCCTGCTTGTCGGTTGATCCCATCCGCTGGCCGGCGCGCCTGACGCTGAGCGCGGCGCGCGATGGCGGCAACGCCACCCGCGTGCATGCCCGCCACGATGGCCCGCTGCGCCTGCTGAAGACCCTCTACCCAGAGGGCAGTGCCATCGCGCACGCGGTGCTCGTGCATCCGCCCGGTGGCCTGGTCGGCGGGGATCGCCTCGACATCCACATCGATGTGCAGGCCGGCGCTCATCTGCTCGTCACCACACCGGCCGCAACGCGCTTCTATCGTTCCAACGCTGGCGAGGCGGCCCAAGTCGTGCAGGCCACGGTGGGCGAGGGCGCTCGCCTGGAATGGCTGCCACAGGAGACGCTGGCTTATCCCGAGTGCATCGCCCGCAACGAAGTGAAGCTCAGCCTCACGCCCGGCGCCAGCCTGTTCGCGACCGAGGTGCTGGGCCTGGGCCTGCCCGCTGCGGTGCAACCCTTTGTGGCCGGCCGCATGCTGCAGCACCTGGAGATCACCGGCCAATGGCTGGACCGCGGCTGGCTCGATGCGACCGACAAGGCCCTGCTCGACGGCCCTTGCGGCCTGGCCGGACATCGGGTGCTGGGCACGCTGGTCTATGCGCAGACCGGTGCGCTGGGCGATGTGGACGCGCTGCTGACCCACAGCCGCGCCTTGCTGGACGGGGTGGCGCGCAGCGGCGTCACGCATCTGGCTGGCCCGCGGGGCGCCGTGCTGCTGGCCCGCGTCGTCGGCGATGAGGTCGAGACGGTGACGCTGGCGCTGCGGCGGGTGAGGGCGCTGTGGCGGGGGCAGCTATGGGCCTTGAGAGCGAGTGATCCCAGAATCTGGGCGACTTGAGGCCTTTGGCGGACTAATTTCGAAGGTCGGCGCTACCCACAGCATCGGCTTGTTGTCGGGTGGCAGCCAAAAGTAGCCGAAATCGGCACCACCACCACGGCGAACGACTGTGACAAACGGCAAGATCGCGCCGCTGGGCTTTTCGATGATCGTCGCCCGACCTTCCATCACGCGCTGGATCACGAAGGAGCGCCCGACGCGCAACTCTCGGCTTGCCACCCATGCACAGCCTTGCAGGCGGGATGCCGCTGACGCGCCCAACAAATCGGCCGCTCCTGCTTCCTGACGTCTCAGCAGGTGATTGGCCATCGTGTCGTCGTATGGCGTGTGCCGGTTTGCAATGGCTGCAACTTCATCTCGGTCCAGCTGAATAAACGCATGCGGGTCCTCGACGAGGATGCAAGGCCAGGGAAGACGCGTTTCAGTCGCCACTTGGGAGAAGGTCCGCTCATCGGCAGCGGCCTCCGCCACGGTCAACACACCGGGCGACACCGCAAGGATCAAGGCGAGCAACGCATTGACGGCGCATGGCGATCCCAACAGGTGTTGCGGATTGGACATGGCATGCACTCTAGGACAACTGTTGGTGCCGCCGTCGGGCTCGCCGATCCGGTTTGCCGGACCCCGATCTGCGCACAGATACGACTCGAGTCAGCGCTCGGACTGCAGCGTCAGCCACAGACCGTGGACTCGAACGAGTGGCGTGGATTCGCCGCTTCGCGCCGCCATCGTGATGCCGATGATTGGATGGCCGGGCACGAGCTGGTGCCGCGACGGCACGATGACGATGCGGCCACCTTCGGCGAGGTCGAAGACTCGGGCCTGTGTCTCGAAAGGTTCGCAGCGCTTCTCTTCATGCGAGCTTGCGCCCAGGGCAGACAGCAACTGAGACAGGGCCGTCGCGTCGTCCGTCGCGACCCAGACCTCCCGCGTCGCGAACGCGCCGTTGGCATGGGCGAAGTGCTCAGGCCGGTCGGTCGGCGAGCGGTTGTCGCCGGCGAAGAAGACCCAGCTCAGCCGCGGGTCGGTCAGCGCCAGCCCGTTGGCGTCGTGCCGGTGCGGAATGCCCGCTGCCTGCAGCGCGGCGGCGGCGCGGGTCGAGTCGACCGCATGCAGGGTCAGGTAGGCCGGGCCTTCGCCCTCGCGCAGCAAGGCCATGTAGCGGGCGCTCAGCGCGTCGCGCGCTTCGCTCGCGGTGATCAGCTCCAGCCCCGCGCCGTTGCTGAACTTGATGTGGGCATTGCGCAGGCCGTTGGCATGCGGCCGCCCCGGCTTGATGGCGAAGCCCAGGCTGCGGTAGTCGGCCACGGCCTGATCCAGGTCCTGCGCGGCGGTGGGAATGTGGTCGAGGCGAACCAGGGGTTGCGCGCCCGCCGAGCCACAGAGGGCGAGCAGCAGCGCAGGCAGCCACCGCCTCACAGCGCCCGCCATGTCGGGATGCAGTGGCGCGCCAGCGCGGTGACCCAGTCGGGTTCCTGCGGCACAAAGGCGATGCCGAAGGCCGGGCTGACCAGAAAGCCCGCGCGCTCGAAGGCCTCGGCATCCTGCGCGAGCACGAAGCCGCCCAGCGCGGCAAACGGAATGACGACCGTGTCCAGCTGCAGCACCGGCGCGCGCCGGGTGATCTCCTCGAGGCGGCCACCGTCCTGGAAGCGCAGCACGGTGTGGCCGTAGTCGTACTCGTTCAGCGCGGCCTCGTTGCGTGCATGGCGGTTGGGCGGACCCAGACGCGCGACCAGGGTCTCGACATCCAGGCTGAAGGCCAGGTCGTCGAAGGCCGTGAACGGCTGCAGGCGCAGCGCCATCACAGGCGCCGGCGCATGTCGGCGCTGGCCGACGCGATCAGGGCCTGAAGCGCCGTTTCGTCGATGGGCTCGCCGGGCCTGAGTTTGACGTGTCGCATGAACTTGCCCGCGCCCTGCAGCAGGCTGGCGGGATCGGCCAGCTCGGCGCCCTTGAAGAAGCCGACGTTCACATGCGCGGTGAAGGCGTTGACATAGCCGAAGGCCGCGTCGCCGATGCAGGCGGTCGGGTGGCCGTCATGCAGAAGTTCGCGCACATCGGCGCCGCAGCGGCGCATGGCGTCGAACCAGTGCCGGGCAATGTCGCCCAGCGCGCCCGCATGGGCCCGCATCCAGGCCTCAATGTCCGGATCGTGCGGGACCGCGGTCGGGAAACGCATCAGCTTTTCCATGACCGCGGATCATCGCTTCAATCGCCCGAACTGCCAGGGATCTGCTGGCGCAGCTTGACCTTGCTGGCCGACTTGCGGCGCATCTTGATGTTCATCATCTCCACACCCAGCGAGAAGGCCATCGCGAAGTAGATATAGCCCTTGGGCACGTGGTGGCCGAAGCCCTCGGCGACCAGCACCACGCCGACGACGACCAGGAAGCTCAGGGCCAGCATCTTGATGGTCGGGTGGTTGGACACGAAACGGCCGATGGGGCCGGCGAACAGCATCATCAGACCGACCGAGGCGATGACGGCGCCAATCATGATGCGCACGTCGTCCACCATGCCGACGGCGGTGATGATGGAGTCCAGCGAGAACACCAGGTCGATGACCATGATCTGCAGGATGACGGCGCCAAAGGCCGCCTTGGCCTTGCCGCCGGCGCTGGTGTCTTCGTCCTCGCCTTCGAGCGAGCCGTGGATTTCACCGGTGCTCTTCCAGATCAGGAACAGGCCGCCGCCGATGAGGATGAGGTCGCGCCCCGAGATGCCCCGTTCGACGCCGGGCACGTTGAACAGCGGCTCGACCATGCCGACGATCCACGCCAGCACCATCAGCAGGCCGATGCGCATGAACATCGCTGCGAACAGGCCCGCACGCCGCGCGGTTTCCTGCTGGGCCTTGGGCAGCTTGTCCACCAGGATGCTGATGAAGATGATGTTGTCGATGCCCAGTACCAGCTCCAGCGCGGTCAGCGTGGCGAGGGCGATCCAGGTCTGCGGGTCGGAGAGCAGTTCAAGCATGGCGGGCGGTCCGTGGTGAGCCGGGCATTGTCGCCAGCGCCCTGCCGGCCGCGGACAGCCTCAGGCTGAACGAAGCTTCGGTTTTGCTTTGGGTGTGGGCCTGCGGCCTATTTCAGGATCAGTTCCTGCAGCTGCATATTGCCGATCAGCTTGCGCATGACGCCGCGCTCGCCGGCGGCGACATCCTGCTTGCGTGTGTCGGCCGCCAGCATGGCCTCGATCTTCTTCTGGAAGGCCAGTTGCTGGGCGTTGTTCTGGTAGTCCTTGATCTCGACGGCCAGCACCAGGTCGGGCTCACCATGGCGCTGGGCGTTCACGGCCAGCACGTGGTACGAGACGATGATGCCTTCCTTCTTGCCCAGCTCCTGCACCTTCTTCCAGTTGGCGCCGAGGTAGTCCATGTACTTCTCGAAATGACCCGGTTCGATCTGGATGTTGGAGAAGAACCAGACCGAACCCGGCGTGTAGCTGGAATCCTCGGCCAGGGCCGGCAGCGACAGGCACAGGGAAAAGGCCGCGGCGGCGGCGCACAGGGTGGCTTTGAAGTTCATGGCTTGCTCCTTGGGGTTGATGCACGTCAGCGTGAGGCTGCGGGCGGCGGCAGTGTGTGAAACGGGGCGGCCGCGAGGACAGCGATGCGACCGGGGCGGCAAATCGGCCACCGAGTTCGGCGCGATTGCGACGGGTTGCACGGACAGCTTGGGGACGGCTCGAACTAGGGGATGCGCTTCGTCACGCCTGTCTCGGGGGTGACTGTCGCGTCCACGCATTGCATCAATGGCGGTGGGCCGGGAATTGGCCTACAACCCGGCCATGCTGCCCACCGCCGCCGTCAGCGCCGACCAGCCCCTGCAAGGGGCCGAGGTCGATGCCGCGCTGAGCAACTCGCGCCTCGTCGCCGTCTGTGAGACCAGCAACCCCGACGAGGCCCAGGCCGTGCTCAGTAGCGTCTATGGCCCGCATGCCCTGCGCATCGGCGACGAGAACGGCCTGGCGCTGAAGCTGCGCGGCGCCGAGTTCGCCCGCCTGCACCTGGGCGAGGTGCGCTACGGCACGTCCACCCGCATGGCCATGCCGCGCGCCCATGGGCATTGGGTGTTTTCCTATCTTCGCCAGGGCGAAGTCTGGCGTGGCGGCCGGCGCGACCTGTACGGCGCTGGTGATGCCGGTGTCATCGCGCCCGACGAGGTGCAGGGGCTGGAGATGTCGGGTGACATGGAACTGCTGAACCTGCGCGTGGCGGACGCCGACATGGGCAGCGCCTGCCGCGCGCTGCTGGGCTCGGACATGGCCCATGCGCTGCGCTTCGAGGGCCGCGCCCAGGCCGGCGGCGCGCCGGTGGCGGCCCTGCTGCGTGTGCTCGGCCACCTGGCCGCCACGCCGGCCTACCCGCATGCGGCCGCCGCGCGGCTGGAGGACGGCCTGCGCGACGCGGCCCTGTTCGAGCTGCTGCTGGCCTGGCCCAACAACTACACCCGCGGGTTGGATGCTCCGGCCGCACTGCCTGCCTCCACGCGGCGGGCACGCGACTACATCCACGCCCACGCGTCCGAGGCGCCGTCGGTGGCCGAGATCGCCCGCGCTGCCGGCGTCGGCGTGCGCGCGCTGGCAAGCGGCTTCGAGCGCCATTTCGGCGTGTCGCCACAGCGCTATTTGCAGCAGTACCGGCTGGACCGGGCGCGCGAGGAGCTGCGCTCCGCCGCACCGGGCGTCACGGTGACCTCTGTCGCCGCGCAATGGGGCTTCTGGCAGCTTGGCAGCTTCGCGGCGCGCTACCGCGAGCGCTTTGGCGAATCACCGAGTGAGACGCTGAAGGGCTGAGAAGTTCCGATTCGGCACATCGCGCTGCCGATTCGCCATAGCCGGCTCCCAGCGGGCTCGCGACCATGCTCTTACGCCGCCACACAGACGCGGCGACCGGAGACAGAGCATGAGACTCAGCCCTATTGCGCTTGCCGTGGCGTCCACGCTGGCGGCGGCCCAGACCGCTCCTGAAACCAACCAGATCGAGCGCGTCGTCATCACGGCCGAACGCCGCGTGACGGTGCTGGACACCACGCCCACCGCCATCACCGCGCTGAACGGCGCCCGCCTGGCCGAGCGTGGCGACACCGGCCTGGCCGACCTCGTCATGCTCAGCCCCAACACCTCGTTCACAAACGGGCAGGGCGCAACCCAACTCTTCGTGCGCGGCATCGGCAATGTCTTCATCCTGGCAGGCGGGGACCCCGGCGTGGCCCTGTATGCCGACGGCGCCTATGTGTCGGACCAGACCAGCTCCAACACCGCCCTGTTCGACACCCAGCGCGTCGAGATCCTGCGCGGGCCCCAGGGCGCCCTCTACGGCCGCAATGCCACCGGCGGCGCGGTCAACATCATCTCGGCGCTGCCGACCTCCACGCTGCAGGCGCGCGTCGGCCTGCTGTTCGGCAGCGACAACCGGCATGAGAGCGAGGGCTTTGTCTCCGGGCCTTTGAGCGATGGGCTGGAAGGGCGGCTGTCGTATCAGATC
>NZ_JBFUMO010000232.1:0-8576 GCF_054049355.1 Roseateles sp. P5_E11
TCCCACAGCCGCGGCCACAGCAGGATGGCGGCCGCCGTGCTCGCACTCAACCCGAACACGTCGGTGTAGAAGTTGAGCTGGAACAGGATCATGGACATGAAGACCAGGTTCGCAGCCGCGTCGCCGCAGCTGTAACCGGCCTTCTCCATGAAGGACAAGGGCTGGTGGGTGGTGGCCATGGGGTGTCTCGTGTCGTTTTAAGAGAGGCGCGGTCTCAGGGCCGTGCTTCGTAAGAAAGGTAGTCGAAGTCCGCGGCAAGGCGCTGGCCCGACAGGTCCTGGCAGGCAATGCCGATGAAGTTGCCGGTGAAGCCGAAGCTGCGCGCGTAGCCATCGACGAAGCGCGTCACGGCTTCGTCGCTGAGCATGGCGGTGTCCAGCGCCGGGCCGACGTCCTGCCAGGCACCGCCCGCTTGATTGGCTTGAGCGAACTGGAACTGGTAGCGGTCGTGGCGGAACTCGACGGCCAGGTCGACCGGGCCCTCCGCCAGCACGACCGGCGTGGCCGGCTCGCTCAGCGCCGAGTCGCGGTTGACGGTCAGGCGCAGCACGCGCCGGCCGGAATCGACATCGCGGCTGACGTGCAGATAAGCGTGGTTGCCTGTGTTGTAGTAGGCCACCAGGCCGGCCATCTGCTGGAATAGCTCGGGCGCGAATTCCAGGCGCGTCTCGATGCGGCAGTTGAAATGCTGCTGGCGGCGCGCGACCAGGCTCTGGTCGAACAGGCTCATCAGCGATTCGCGGCCCTTCAGGCGCAGCCAGCCGGGGCGCTCGGTCAGCGAGATCCAGCTTTCGTCAAAGGGCACGCGCAGCGAGTTCAGGTGGTGGTTGAGCGTGACGCCGTCGAAATCGTCGCGCGCCGGCTCGGCCGGGAAGACATGCTCGGGAAGGCCCGGCCCGGCCACCTGCAAGTGCGGCGCATTGCCGCCGCCTTCGATCTCCGGCCAGTCGTCATCGCGCCAGTGGATGCGCTGGATGCCGGTCTCGCGGCCCAGCGGGCAGTGCAGGCCGACGTACTCGCCGTTCTGCCTGTCCGCGTTGGGGCCACTCCATTCCAGCGGGCGACCACAGAGGTGGGCGAGGTACCAATCGCCATGGGCCGTCTGCACGAGGCTGGCGTGGCCGCTGCGCTGCAGGCCGTCGGTGCGCTGCTGCCAGGCCGTCAGCAGCGGGTTGCCAGGCAGCGTCTCGTAGGGGCCGTCGATGTTGCGTGAGCGGGCCAGCGTGACGGCATGCTCGTAGAAGGTGCCGCCCTCGGCCGTCAGCAGGTAGTACCAGCCGTTGCGGCGGTAGAGGTGGGGCCCTTCGACCACGCCCAGCGGCGTGCCGGCATAGATGTTCTTCACCGGGCCGATCAGGCGCCTGGCTTCGTGGTCGTACTCCTGCAGCAGGATGCCGTTGAAGTGGTGCTTGCCGGGCTGGTGGATCCATTGCTGGTTCAGCAGCCACTGGCGGCCATCGTCGTCATGGAAGAGGCTGGGGTCGAAGCCGGAGCTGTTCAGGTAGATGGGCTCGCTCCACGGGCCGTCGATGCTGGGCGCGGTGATCAGGTAGTTGTGGGTGTCCTTGAATGCGCCGAAGGTGGAGCGCACGTCGGTGTAGATGAGCCAGAACTGGCCACCCGAGTAACTCAGGCAGGGCGCCCAGACGCCGGCCGAGTCGGGGTGGCCGAGCAGGTCGAGCTGGCTCTTGCGCGTGACGGCGTAGCTGTGGTGGCGCCAGTTTTGCAGGTCGCGCGAATGGTGGATGCGCACCCCGGGCCACCACTCGAAGGTGGAGGTGGCGATGTAGTAGTCGTCACCGCCATCACTTGGAACGCGGCAGATCGAGGGGTCGGCGTGAAAGCCCGGCAGGATGGGGTTGGTGATCATGTGTCGGTGCAGAGAGAGTCAGGCGGCCGCAGCCAGGCGGCTGGCGGCGATCAGGGGGCGGGTGAGACGGTAGCGGGCCAGGGCCGCGGCACCGACGGCGACGGCATCGACGCCGAAGCGCGACAGGGTGACCAGGGGCGGCGCCACGCCGGCGGCGCTGGCATAGGCTTCCAGCGTGCGGAAGGCGTGCTCGAGAAAGGGGGCGCCGATCTCGACGGCGGGGCCGCCGAGCACGATGCGGCCGGGGTCGTAGGCGGCGCAGAGATTACCCAGCAGCATGCCCAGATAGCTGCCGGCGCGGGCGACGGCTTCGATGCTGTCGGGCTGCCTGGCGCTCAGCCGGCGCTGGATCCCGGCCAGGCCACCGCCTTCTTCGCCGGCGGGCAGCATGGTCCGAAAGCCGATCATGGCTTCGGCGCAGCCGCGGCGGCCGCAGCTGCAGCGCGGGCCGTCGATCTCCAGCGTCGTGTGGCCGACCTCCCCAGCCAGGCCGTGAGCGCCGGTCAGCAGCCGGTCCTCGACGACGATGCCGGCGCCCACGCCCAGGCCCAGGCTCAGGTAGATCAGCGGGTCGCGGCCGTCGGCGCCGAACTCCAGCTCGCCCAGGGCCGCAGCATCGGCGTCGTTCTGCACGAACAGCGGCACGCCCTGCAGCGGCGTGTTGCGCAGATGCTCGACCAGCAGCCGGCCGACGGGCAGGTCGCGCCAGCCGAGGTTGTGGGCGAAATGCAGATGGCCGCGTTGCTCGTCCACGCCGCCGGGCAGCCCGATGCCGATGCCGATGACCCGCTGAGCCGGCGTGTCCAGGCGCGCGTACACCTGCGTCAGCAGCCGGGCGGCGCGCATCAGCGCGAGAGGGGCGTCCCGTCCGGCGTCCAGCGGCGCGCGCGCACGGGCCAGCACGTCGCCGGTCAGCGAGGTGGCGACGACCTGCACGCCCTCCACGCCCAGCTCGGCGCCCAGCAGCACCAGCCGTCCGGGGTCGACGAAGAGGGGCGTCGGCCGGCGGCCCAGCTCGCCGGTCGCGACGACCTCGCGCTCCAGCAGCCAGCCCTCGTGGATCAGCTCCTTCACCAGCCCGCTGACGGTGGATTTGGTCAGCTGCAGCGACTCGGCCAGCGCCGCACGCGATTGCCCGGGCCACGCGCTCAGCTGCCGCACGACGGCCATGCGGTTGAGGTCTTTGAGCAGGTGCTGATCGGCGGTGAACTGCATGTGGGCCCTAGATGGTTTACAGCCCGTCGGCCGCGAAGGGCCGCTGCAGGGTGGGGACGTAGTTGACGGTGGGCGCTACAAAAGGCCGCGCGCGCATAGCCCAGCGCTGCCGGCCCGGCGGCGTGGCGACAGCCCCGACCATCACGCGGCTTTCGGCGCATCTCCCCGAAGCGCGAGGGCGTCGGGGCAGGTGGCGGGAGCCGGTAGGGCGGGATGAGAATTCAATGCGGTCTCCGTCTTGAGCGGCGTCCTTCCGACACCGCTTGCTATGGACTCAAATGTAGCGCTACCATTTTGCATTGCGCAAGCGAGAAATCTCTAACATTCCCGCGATTCCGGGGTTGCGCCCCCGGTCGGCCCATACAGGAGACCTGATGAAGACATGGGCCCGAGGCCTGGCCGGCTTGCTGCTGGCGGCCGCGCTGCAACCCGCATGGAGTGCGGTGGAGGATGGCTTCGAACTGTGGCAGCGCTACCGCGGATTGCCAGCCGTGACTCAAAGCGAGGTGCTGACGCGGGCCCGCAGCATCCTCCCTGCCGAGCCGATGTCACCAACGCTGCACGCCGCCGTTGCGGAATTGAAGCGCGGCGTGGCGGGCCTGACGGGGCGGGAGCCGGCCGTGTCGGCCCAGCTGGCGGACGGTGCTCTGCTGCTGGTCACGCCGGCCAGCGCGCCGGCCGGGCTGAACTTGCCTTGGGCCGAGCTGGGCCGCGAGGGCTATCTGCTGCGCAGCCTGAAGCTCCAAGGCCGGGCCGTGACCTTGATCGCGGCCAACGCCGACATCGGCCTGCTCTACGGCAGCTTCGCCTGGCTGCGCGCGGCGCAAACGGGCGCAGACCTCGGCAAGCTGGACCTGCGTTCCGCACCCAGGCTCGGCTTGCGCCTGCTCAACCACTGGGACAACCTGGACCGCACGGTCGAGCGCGGCTATGCGGGGGCGTCGATCTGGGACTGGTGGAAGCTGCCCGACATCCGCGATGCGCGCTACGTCGACTACGCCCGCGCGAATGCGTCGCTGGGCATCAACGGCACGGTGCTGAACAACGTCAATGCCAAGGCCGATTCCTTGACCGCGCCCTTCCTCGCCAAGGCGGCGGCGCTGGCCGATGTGTTCAGGCCGTATGGCATCCGCGTCTACCTGTCGGCACGCTTCTCGGCGCCCGTCGAACTGGGCGGGCTGAAGACTGCAGACCCGCTGGACCCGGCCGTGCGCGCCTGGTGGCAGGCCAAGGCCGACGAGATCTACCGGCGCATCCCCGACTTCGGTGGTTTTCTCGTCAAGGCCAATTCCGAGGGTCAGCCGGGTCCGCAGGACTATGGCCGCCACCATGCCGACGGCGCCAACATGCTGGCCGAGGCATTGGCGCCGCACGGCGGCATCGTCATGTGGCGGGCTTTCGTCTACGCGCCGGACGCGGGTGACCGCGCGAAGCAGGGCTATGCGGAGTTTCAGCCGCTGGACGGCCGCTTTGCGCCCAACGTCATCGTGCAGGTCAAGAACGGCGCCATCGACTTCCAGCCGCGCGAGCCCTTCCATCCGCTGTTCGGCGCCATGCCGAAGACGCCGCTGGCGCTGGAGCTGCAGATCACCAAGGAATACCTCGGCTTCTCGACGCACCTGGTCTATCTCGGCCCGCTGTTCGAGGAGGTGCTGCGCACCGACACCTTGCGGCCGTCAGGCGTGACGGTTGCCGGGCAGCTGACGGCGATGGCAGGAGTGGCCAACATCGGCACCGATCGCAACTGGTGCGGCTCCCACTTTGACTGCGCCAACTGGTATGCCTTCGGCCGGCTGGCCTGGGACGCTGACCTACGCGCGTCCGACGTCGCCCGCGAATGGGTCATGCAGACCTTCACGGCCAAGCCCGGGGCCGTCGACAGCATCGTTTCAATCATGACGGCTTCGCGCGAGGCGGTGGTCGACTACATGACGCCTCTGGGTCTGCACCATCTGATGGGCACGGGCCACCACCATGGCCCGGCGCCCTGGGTCGACAACCTGGAGCGGGCCGATTGGAACCCGGTCTACTTCCACCGCGCCGGCCGTGACGGCATCGGTTTCGACCGCTCGCCGCGCGGCAGCAACGCGACGGCCCAGTACGCGCCCGGCTGGGCCGCCCGCCTGGCACGGCCGGAGACGACGCCCGAGGAGTGGCTGCTCTGGTTCCACCACCTGCCCTGGGATTACCGGCTGGCGTCTGGCCGCACGCTGTGGGCCGAATTGGTAGCGCGCTACGACCGTGGCGTCGCGAGCGTCGTCGACGCGCGCGCGCGCTGGGCCACGCTGCAAGCCGACATCGACCCCGCCCGCCATGCCGACGTCACCGCCTACCTGGCAGTGCAGGAGACCGAGGCTCGCTGGTGGCGGGATGCCTGCCTCGCCTATTTCCAGTCCGCCTCGGGGTTGCTGCTGCCGCCCGGCGTGCGGCCCCCCGAGCGCTCGCTGGACGACTACAAAGCGCTGCGCTTCAACTTCGCGCCGGGGCGCGGCGGCTGAGAGTCCCCAAGCCAAATATGATTGCGCAAACAAACCCACCACCATCCGAGGGACCCTTTTGAAGCCAACCGCTCGCTCCGGGCGCAGCCCCAAGGTCGCGACCATCGCCGATGTCGCCGCGCTGGCCGGGGTGTCGCCGATGACGGTGTCGCGGGTCATCAACGGGGAGCAGAACGTGCGCCCGGGCACGCGTGAGAAGGTGCAGGCCGCCGTCGC
Source organism: Roseateles sp. P5_E11 (assembly GCF_054049355.1). NCBI lineage: Bacteria > Pseudomonadati > Pseudomonadota > Betaproteobacteria > Burkholderiales > Sphaerotilaceae > Roseateles > Roseateles sp. P5_E11. The sequence continues at coordinate 5,800 of NZ_JBFUMO010000232.1, forward strand.
CGAGCTGAACTACCTGCCCAACCAGGCCGCGCGCCACCTGGCCGGGTCCGAGCCGATTCGGATCGGCATGCTCTACATCGATCCGACGGCCGGCTATCTCAATGAATTCCTCATCGGCTTGCTGAACAAGGCCAGCCTGCGCCATGTGCAGCTCGTCGTGCAGCGTTGCGAGGCCGCGCGCGAGGGTGAGGAGAAGCCGGTGGCCGAGATGATCGCCAACGGCATCGACGGCCTCATCCTGCCGCCGCCCTTCTGCGATTCCCAGCCCTTGCTGAAGCTCGTGGCCGAGACCGACACGCCGGCCGTGGTCGTGTCCAGCGGCGTGCCGCCCGAAGCCGTCTGCGCCGTCGGCATCGACGACTACCAGGCCGCCTACGAGATGACGCGCCACCTGCTGAACCTGGGCCACCACCGCATGGGCTTCATCATCGGCGACCCCTACCAGAGCAGCAGCGCCCGCCGCCTGGCCGGCTTCCATGCGGCGATGGCCGACGCCGGCCTCAACATCGAGGAGGAGGAGGTCGTCGCCCAGGGCATGTTCACCTACCGCTCGGGCCTGGACGCGGCCGAGTTCCTGCTTTCGCAGGAGCGCCGGCCGACGGCTATCTTCGCCAGCAACGACGACATGGCCGCAGCCACGGTCGCCATCGCCCATCGCATGGGCCTGGACGTGCCCAGCGACCTGACGGTCGTCGGCTTCGACGATGCGCCGCTGGCCACGACCATCTGGCCCGAACTGACCACCGTGCGCCAGCCCATCATGGAGATGGCCGGTGCCGCGGTGGACCTGCTGGTGCGTCACATCCGCGCGCGCCGCACCGGAGTGCCTCTGCCCTGCGAGCATGAGCTCATGGATTTCGCGCTGGTCCGACGCCAGTCCGACGCGGCGCCGCGGCTGCGCCCGCCCTTGCGCATCGGCGCATGAGTGAGCCGCTCGTCTAAGCCCAAAGCGGGCCGGCTTGGGAGAGGCCCGCGCTCTGCCCGCAATCCACACGCATCGCCCTGAAATGAACCCTCTCTCCGCCCCGCGCTTCAAGCGCCTGCTGCTGACCGGCGCCGCCGGCAACCTCGGCCGCGTGCTGCGGCCGCGCATGAAGCATTACTGCGACGTGCTGCGGCTGTCGGACCTCGCACCCATGGACCCCGCCGGCGAGGGCGAGGAAGTCGTGCAGGCGCCGCTCGAAGATCTGGCTGCCATGCAGTCACTGCTGAAGGATGTCGACGCCGTGCTGCACTTCGGCGGCGTGTCGATCGAGAAACCCTTCGACGTGGTGCTGCCGGCCAATATCGTCGGCGCCTACAACGTCTACGAGTCGGCCCGCCAGCGCGGCGTGAAGCGCATCATCTTCGCCAGCTCCAACCACGTGACCGGCTTCTACAGCCAGGGCGAGACGTTGACGCCAAGGGCCGCGCCGCGGCCGGACAGCTACTACGGGTTGTCCAAGGCTTTTGGCGAGGACCTGGCCCAGTTCTATTTCGACCGCCACGGCCTGGAGACGGTGTCGGTGCGCATAGGTTCCAGCTGGCCCGTGCCGACGGACCGCCGCATGCTGTCGAGCTGGTTGAGCTTTGACGACCTGGAGCGCCTCCTCGTCGCCGCACTGAGCGCGCCCGTCGTCGGCCACAGCATCATTTACGGCATGAGCGACAACCGCTCGACCTGGTGGGACAACAGCGCGTCCAACCACATCGGTTTCAAGCCCCAGGACAGCTCCGAGCCCTGGCGCGCCGAGGTCGAGGCGGCCCAGCCCTATGTCGACCCCAGCCGGCCCGAGGTGCGCTGCCAGGGCGGCCAGTTCGTCATCCTCGGCCCCTTCGAGAAGGCGCCGGAAGATAAATGAAGATCCCCTTCACGCCCAACGCCCGCCGGCCTGACCCGGCCATCGAGGTGCTGGACGACGCCTTCCTGCCGCTGCGCCTCTTCCCTGCGGGCATTGAGCAACTGGCCACCGGCCTGGCCTGGGCCGAGGGGCCGGTCTGGTTTGGCGACGGGCGCTACCTGCTCGTCTCCGACATCCCCAACAACCGCATCCTGCGCTGGGACGAGACCACCGGCGCCATCAGCGAGTTCCGCAACCCCAGCAACAACGCCAACGGTCACGTGCGCGACCGCCAGGGGCGCCTCGTCAGCTGCGAACACCTGACGCGCCGCATCACGCGCACCGAGTACGACGGCCGCATCACGGTGCTGGCGGATCGCCATCAAGGCAAGCGGCTGAATTCGCCCAACGACATCACCTGCCATCCGGGCGACGGCAGCCTGTGGTTCAGCGACCCGCTGTTCGGCATCGCCAGCGACTTCGAGGGCGAGAAGGCCGAATCCGAATTGACGCCGGCCGTCTACCGCATCGATGGCGTGACCGGCGAGCTGACACTGCAGATCGACGATCTCAAGGGCCCGAATGGGCTGGCCTTCAGTCCTGACGGCAAGACCCTCTACGTCATTGAAAGCCGCGCCCAGCCGCATCGGTTGATCTGGGCCTATGACGTGGATGGCGTGTCCTTGAGCAACAAGCGGCTGATGATCGACCCGGGGTGCCCGGGGGCTTTCGACGGCATGGCCGTCGATGTGCAAGGCAATCTCTGGTGTGGCTTTGGCAGTGACGGCAGCGCGGATGCGGATGCGGCGATGCTGGACGGTGTGCGCGTCTACGGCCCCTTGGGCAAGCCGCTGGCGCATATCCACCTGCCCGAGCGCTGCGCCAATCTCTGCTTCGGCGGCGCCAAGGGCAACCGCCTCTTCATGGCGAGCACGCATTCGCTGTATGCGCTGTACG
>NZ_JBFUMO010000233.1:0-8565 GCF_054049355.1 Roseateles sp. P5_E11
CCAATGACCTCGATGTCCCGGGCATCCGCCAACGTGTCACGGATGCCGCGGCGGATCAGGCCGTGGTCGTCGCAGAGGATGACCTTGATCACGCGCGTCCCCAGATGGATTGGCCGTCATCCTTGCCGAAGTCGGTCGAGTCGTCCAGTGCGTCGATGGCGTCCTGGGCCAGCGGCACGGTCAGGATCAGGCTGGTGCCGCCGCCCGGCGGGCTGGACAGGTCGACCCAGCCGCCCACCGTCGCGGCGCGCTCGTGCAGGCCACGGATGCCGAAGGACCGCTCCTTGGCGAGGTCGCCCCGCCCCATGCCGCGCCCGTTGTCGCGGATCTCCAGCGTCAGCACGCCGGAGTCCTGGCTGAGTTCGATGTCGACCCGGGTCGCCAGCGCATGCTTGGATACATTGGTCAGCGCCTCCTGCGCCGTGCGGTAAGCCACCAGCGGCACGCCGGAGGGCAGCGCCAGCCGCTCTTCGCCGATGCGCAGGCCAGCCTCGATGCCGGTGCGGCGTTCGAAACGGGCCGTCATCCACTGCAGGGCGGCAACCAGGCCCTGCTCCAGGATAGCCGGACGCAGGTTGTGCATGATGCGCTGGCTGGCCTCGATGGCGGCATTCACGGTCTCCAATGCCGCGGCAACGCGCTGGCGCACCTCAGGCTCCTGGGCATGGCGGTCGATCCAGGCGAGGTCGAACTTGACGGCGGTCAAGGACCCGCCGACGTCGTCATGGATCTCCCGCGCGATGGCGGCCCGCTCCAGTTCGACGCTGGTCTGCAGGTGGCCGGCCAGCTGGTGCAGGCGCTGCTTGGACTTGACCAGTTCGTGATCGGCGGCCACCCGGGCCTTTTCGTTCTCGGCGGCGTCGATGGCATGCAGCAGGGCGGGTGCCAGCCGGTTCAGGTTGTTCTTCAGCAGGTAGTCGGAGGCGCCATTGCGCATCGCGCCCACGGCGGTGTCCTCGCCGATCTCGCCGGAAACGAGGATGAAAGGCGTCAGCAGCTGGCGCGCCTTCACCGCCTCCAGCACATCCAGGCCCGAGTAGCCAGGCAGGTTGTAGTCCGAGATGATGGCGTCCCAGGGGCGCTCCAGCGCGGCCAGCACGGCGGGCAAGGCGTCCAGCCTCTGCATCTCGACCTTGAGCCCCGCACGGCCGAGCTGGGCAAGGATGAGTTGATGGTCGAGTTCGGAATCCTCGACATGCAGCACACGCAGGACCCGGGGCGCCTGCTCCACAGCAGAAATCGTCATGGGGGCGCAGTATGCCGCCGCTCGCGGCAGGTGGCCCGGCGCCACACTCGACGCGGGTCAGAGCGGTAATACGGCTCGTTCTCGTGACATCTCCAGGTCGACAGGGGCCGAAAAAGGAGTGAACATGCCATGATGCATTCGCCCTGAGGGTATCCACAGGGCTGGGACAAGAAGCAGCATCCCCTCGCGGAGACACGATGCAGACAGAACCTTCCACCGCCGCCGAAYTCGATGGAGCCGTGGCCGCCATGCCGCTGCTGGCGGCCGCGGAACTGCAGGATCACCTGATGACGGTGACGAACGACCTTGAGCGCCTGCAGCGCCTTCTCGACGATGCCGGTGAAGCCCTGTCCACGCATTTCTACAGCGCGTCCGGCGAGGTCATGTCCCTGCTCAGCAGCAGCGACGGCACGCCGGCCTCCGAAGGCCTCAAGCAGATCATGCAGGACATTGCTGGCGCCATCACAGCGCTGCAGTTCCAGGACATGGCAACCCAGCTCATCGCCCACACCAGCCAGCGCCTGCGCAACTGCGCCGACCAATTGGCCCGCGACGCCTTCGGTGCGGATGACGAGGACGGCGCGGCCGTCGTCGAGATCGCACCGCTGCGGCCCAACCCGGTCACGCAGGATGAGATGGACGCCGGCTCCATCGAACTTTTCTGAATCCCCCCAAGCTAAATTCAGCCCCCAGGCAACGTTCTCTCGGAGAAAACTCAAATGCACTCAATCCTCGCTGTCGACGATTCGGCCTCGATGCGCCAGATGGTGGCCTTCACGCTCAAGAACGCCGGCTTCAACGTGGTGGAAGCTGTGGATGGGCAGGACGCCTGGGAGAAATCGGGCCAGCGTGATTTCGACCTGGTGCTGACCGACCAGAACATGCCGCGCATGGATGGCATCAGCCTGACCAAGAAGCTGCGCGAGAACCCCAAGTTCAAGACCACGCCCATCCTGATCCTGACCACCGAGTCCAGCGATGCGATGAAGCAGGCGGGCCGGGCTGCCGGCGCCACCGGCTGGCTGGTCAAGCCCTTTGACCCGGCCAAGCTGATCGAAGTGATCGGCAAGGTCATTCGCTGAAGTTCGGTCCACCGGAGCAACAGCCATGGGCGACATGACCACAGAAGGCGCCAGCATCAGTGCTGGCATCGACCTCAGCCAGTTCTACCAGGTCTTCTTCGAGGAAGCCGGCGAGAACCTCGACAACATGGAGCGGCTGCTGCTCAATGTGAACGTCGAGGCGGCCGACGACGAGGAGTTGAACGCCATCTTCCGCTGCGCCCACTCCATCAAGGGTGGCGCGGCAACCTTCGGCTTCAGCGATGTCGCCGAGCTGACCCACCAGATGGAGACGCTGCTGGACAAGCTGCGCCGCCACGAGCTGYAGCCCAATGCCGCCATGGTGGACGTGCTGCTGCAGTCCGGCGACGCGCTGCGCACCCAGCTCGCCCGCCATCAGGGCTCGGGCGGCGACGTATTCGACACGACCGACCTGCTGGTCAGCATCAAGAGCTTCGTCGAAGGCGGCGGCGCGCCCGCACCTGCAGCAGCCGCTCCGGCACCCAAGGCTGCACCCGCGCCCGCTGCCGCCGCGCCCGCCGTACCGCTCAAGTCCGGCGCGCGACTGCTGGAACTGCAGGTCGGCCCGCTGACCGACCTCAGCCTGGCCGACAACCTGGTCGAGCTGTTCAAGGAAATCACCGACCTCGGCAACATCGAGCCGCTGGACGCCGGCCAGAGTTCCGACGGCATGCGCCGCTTCAAGGTGCTGACCAGCTCGACCGACAACGACCTGCTGGACCTCTTCACCTTCCACGTCGCCCGCGAGCAGGTCAAGCTGATCCCGCTCGGCCCCGGCTTCGGCTTCTACGACGGTGCGCCCGGCGCACCACCGGCCGAGGCACCGTCCGCCGACCCCGGCTACGGCTTCTTCGATGACGCCCCCGGCGTGCCCGAAAGTGTCGCTGCGGCAGCGCCCGCCGCGGAGGCCGCGCCCACGGCCGCCATCGTGCCGACCCGCCCCGCCACGCCGGTCGCCAAGGCCGAGGCCAAGCCCGCGGCCATGGACCAGACGACGCTGCGCGTGTCGATCGAGAAGGTCGACCAGCTCATCAACCTCGTCGGCGAACTCGTCATCACCCAGGCCATGCTGGCCCAGAACAGCCGCGAACTCGACCCGGCGATGTACCAGCAGCTGACCTCGGGCCTGGCCGACCTGGAGCGCAACACGCGCGACCTGCAGGAATCGGTCATGTCGATCCGGATGATTCCGATGTCGACGGTCTTCAACCGCTTCCCGCGCATGCTGCGCGACCTGGCGGCCAAGTTGGGCAAGAAGGTCGAACTGGTCACCCAGGGTGAAGCCACCGAACTGGACAAGAGCCTGGTCGAGAAGATCACCGACCCGCTGACCCACCTGGTGCGCAACAGCTGCGACCACGGCATCGAGATGCCGGAAGACCGCACCGCCCGCGGCAAGCCCGAGCAAGGCACGATCACGCTGGTCGCTTCCCACCAGGGCGGCAGCATCGTCATCGAGGTACGCGACGACGGCCGCGGCCTGAACCGCGAGAAGCTCATCAAGAAGGCCCGCGAAAAGGGCATCGACGCGCCGGACACGATGACCGATGCCGAGTGCTGGAGCCTGATCTTCGCGCCCGGCTTTTCCACGGCCGACGTGGTCACCGACGTGTCCGGCCGCGGCGTCGGCATGGACGTTGTGAAGAAGAACATCACGTCGCTGGGCGGCACGGTCGAGATCGACTCGGCGGAAGGCTACGGCATGAAGGTGTCCGTGCGCCTGCCGCTCACACTCGCCATCATGGACGGCATGAGCGTGGGCGTTGGCGACGAGTGCTACATCCTGCCGCTGTCCTCCGTCGTCGAATCCTTCCAGGTGCAGTCCGACACCATCAAGACCGTCGCCGGCTCCGGCCGCGTCGTCGAGGTGCGTGACGAGTACATGCCCGTCATCGAGCTTGAGAAGGTGTTCGACGTGCCGCGCTTCGACTTCGAGCATGTCAGCTCCATCATGGTCGTCGTCGAGGCCGAAGGCGGCCRCGTCGCGCTGCTGGTGGACGAACTGCTCGGCCAGCAGCAGGTCGTCGTCAAGAACCTCGAAGCCAACTACCGCAAGGTCAATGACGTGTCCGGCGCCACCATCATGGGCGACGGCCGCGTGGCCTTGATCCTGGACGTCGGCAGCCTTGTGCGTCGTTCGCGCCATTGAACCATCACACACATAACTAGGAGGTCTGCATGGAAGCCAGCAACGTCCCTGCCCTGCGCCAACCCGGTGCCCTCAGCGCCAAGGCCCATGGCCCCAAGAGCGGCGAGTACCTGACCTTCCGCCTGGGCTCCGAGGAATACGGCATCGACATCCTGAAAGTGCAGGAGATCCGTTCCTACGAGCAGCCCACGCGCATCGCCAATGCGCCGGACTTCATCAAGGGTGTCGTCAACCTGCGCGGCGTCATCGTGCCCATCGTCGACCTGCGCCTGAAGCTGAACTGCCCGAGCGCCGAGTACAACAGCTTCACGGTCGTCATCGTGCTGAACGTGAAGAACCGCGTCGTCGGCGCCGTCGTGGACTCGGTCTCCGACGTGCTGGAGCTGAGCCGCGACGCGATCAAGCCGGCCCCCGAGTTGAGCTCGGCGTCGGTGGATACCAGCTTCATCACCGGCATCGGGTCCGTCGGCGACCGCATGTTGATCCTGATGGACATCGAAGGCCTGATGAGCAGTGCCGAGATGGGCCTGATGGAAGCGGCCATCGCCGCTTGACCGCCCTGCCCTGATTCCTGTTCACGTGCCCCCGCAACGAGGCGGGGTGTGCGGAGCCTTGCTTGCTTTGGCCCCTGGAGATTCGCATGAGTCAGCCCAACAACTCCATTGCCCGCCAGGTGTCTCTGACCGGCGCAGTCGCCGTTGCAGTGGTGCTGCTGGGTGTCAGCCTTATCGTCGGCACGCTGCTGAAGCGGTCCGCCAATGACCAGGTGCAGACCTGGGTCGGCGACAAGGCCGAGTCGCTGATCGACGCGATGCAGGCGATGGACGACGTCGCCGCCAAGCAGATCCAGCGCAGCTTTGGCTCCTTCCGCCAGGATTTCGGCCCCAGCTTCACGCTGGACGAGGCCACCGGCGACCTGCGCGACTGGGGGCCCAAGCTCAATGGCAACTTCACCCAGGTCGACAAGTTCGCGGCCGTCAACGGCGGCGTGGCCACCGTCTTCGCGGCCAAGGGCGACGACTTCGAACGCATCACGACCTCGCTGAAGAACGAGAAGGGCGAGCGTGCCATGGGCACGATGCTGGGCAAGCAGCACCCTGCCCACGCCACGGTTTCCGCCGGCAAGCCCTACACCGGCCGCGCGCTGCTGTTCGGCCGCGCCTACATGACGCATTACGAACCGATCAAAAGCGACGCCGGCAAGGTCATCGGCATCCTCTTCGTCGGCTTCGACCTCGACGCCTTCGAGCTCGCCATGGACCGCATGGCCGGCAGCGCCAAGTTCTTCGAGCACGGCGGCACCTATATCGTGGCCGTGCCCAAGGACCCGACCAAGGCCCTGCTCGCCGCACACCCGTCGGCCAAGGGCAAGCTGCTGTCCAGCGTCGCACCCGGCTTCGAGAAGACGCTGGCCGAACAGACCGCCAGCGCCGTCGTGCTGGACGACGTGCCCGATGTGCTGGGCAACGGCAAGACCGACAACTTCGCCGTGGCGCGCAAGAGCGAGAAGACCGGCTACTGGGTCGTCGCCCAGGTCTCACGCGGCGAGGCTCAGGCCGCCGGCCGCACGACGCTGTGGTTCTTCTGGGGCGCCCTCGCACTGACTGCCGTGGGCCTGGGCTTCGGGTTGATGTGGATGATGCGCCGTTGGGTCGCACAGCCGCTGGCCTCGCTGCAGAAGGCCGTCGGCGCGATTGCCGAGGGCGACCTGACCCAGTCGGTCAGCAGCAGTCGCAACGACGAGATCGGCTCACTGATCCAGGACACCGAGGGCATGCGCCAGCGCCTGGCCACCACCATCGGCACGGTGCGCAACTCGGTCGACAGCATCGGCACGGCCAGCACCGAGATCGCGACCGGCAACCTGGATTTGAGCCAGCGCACCGAGCAGACAGCCAGCAACCTGCAGAACGCTGCTTCGTCCATGAGCGAACTGACCGGCACCGTGCGGCAGACCGCTGACTCGGCCCGCACGGCCAACCAACTCGTGCAGTCCGCCGTGGCGGCCGCGACACGCGGCGGCGAGGTCGTCGGCCAGGTCGTCACGACCATGGACGAGATCAATGTCGCCAGCAAGAAGATCTCCGACATCATCGGCACCATCGACGGCATCGCCTTCCAGACCAACATCCTGGCGCTGAACGCCGCCGTGGAAGCGGCCCGTGCCGGCGAGCAGGGCCGCGGCTTCGCGGTCGTGGCCGGCGAGGTGCGTTCCCTGGCCGGCCGCAGCGCGGAGGCGGCCAAGCAGATCAAGGCCCTGATCGGCAACAGCGTCGAGCGCGTCGAGAACGGCGCCCGCCTGGTGCAGACGGCCGGCACGACGATGGGCGAGATCGTCTCCAGCGTGCAGCGCGTGCAGGACATCATTGGCGAGATCAGCTCGGCCGCCACCGAGCAGAGCGAGGGCATCAATTCKGTCAACACCTCGGTCGTGCAGCTCGACCAGATGACGCAGCAGAACGCCGCCCTGGTGGAAGAGTCCGCCGCCGCGGCCGAGAGCCTGAAGGAGCAAGCCCAGCGCCTTGTCGAGGCCGTCGCCGTGTTCCGCGTGGCCGGCAGCGAGCCGCAGCGCAGGGCCAGCGCCCCGGCACCGACGAAGGCGCACGCACCCGCTCCAAAGGCCGCAGCACCCAAGGCGCCTTTCAAGGCGGCAGCACCCAAGCCCGCTGCCGCGAAGCCCGCCTCCGTCGTCGCGCCCCGCCCTGCCCCGGCACCGGCACCGGCACCGGCGGCCGCCGAAGGCGACTGGGAAACCTTCTGAGCCCTGGGCGCTCCTTGTTGATGCCCGCCTAGGGCGCCATGGCCTTGAGCGTGGCAACTGCCACCGCGCGGACGGCTTTGTCGGCCTCGACGTCCTCGCTGGCGTTGCTGGTCACCAGCACGGCATCTTCGGCGTCCGGCTTCAGCACGATGAGGGCGAACCAGGCCTGATTGCTGCCGGTGTGGGCGAGGTGGCGGGCGTTCACGCCGGCCATGCTGTTCTGCGCCCGCCAACCAAGCGCAAACTTGCCGCCTTCACGCGCCGGTTGGTGCAACAGGTGGTAGGTCTGCGCCTTCAGCAGCTTGCCGCGTCCGTGCTCGCCGGCCATCTGGTCGACCGCGAACTTGGACCAGTCTTCCAGCGACATGGTGATGCCCCCGGCCGGCGCAATGACGGCGGGGTTGTCCGCCTCCACGCCTTCGACGGGTTCGCCAGCCTTGTGCCCCAAGGGCTGGCCGCGGTGGGTGGCACCAAACCCCGCGCTGCGCAGGCCCAGCGGCTCGAACAGCTCGCGTTGCAACAGGGTCTCGTAGGGCAAGCCAGCGGCGCGCTCGGCGGCCAGGCCGGCGATCAGCACACCCGAGTTCGAGTAGCCGTCGCCGGCACCGCGTGCAAAGGCGGGAGGCTGCGCCAACGCGATGCGGGCGAAGGCCAGGCGCTGTTCGTGCAAAGGGCGCTTGTCTTTGTAGAACACCGCCATCCAGGATTCATCAATGTCCGCTTGCAGGCCGGCCTGGTGTGCGAGCAGGTCACGCAGGGTGACGTCACGATAGGCGGCCTGCATGTCCACGGCCAGCTCGGGTAGCAACTGACTCAGCGGGGCGTCCCAGGACAACACGCCCCGTTCCACCAGCCGCGCGACCATCGTGGCCGTCATGGCCTTGCCGTTGGAGCCGAGGTGCCAGACATCGCCCGGCCGGACCGGTTCGGCGTCGCCCTTGGCGCGCAGGCCGGCCACCACAAGCTCCGTCACCTGGCCACCGCGTATCACCACGGCGCCCATGGCGGGCACCTTGCCGCCCACGCTGGTTTCGAGGCGAGCCTGCAGACCGAGGGTGGGCGCCGCCTTGACCGCAGACGCGGGCGCCTGCGGCGCATCGGCTGCAAGGACTGTGAACGAGGCGGCGCATGCGGCCAGGGCGATCGCGCAGATTCTGTGGTTCATCACGGGGTTTCTTCTGTTCTGGACACACCGATCCCGCGGCTCGACACGGCGAGGCAGGACCGCCCGCCATGCGGCATGGGGAGGGTTGGAGGGCCGGCGCAGTGTTGTCGGCGCCCTCCTCGCGGGCCAGCACTTGCCGACGAAACGCACGATCGTCGGCAT
>NZ_JBFUMO010000234.1:0-8538 GCF_054049355.1 Roseateles sp. P5_E11
CGCGTGCAGGAATGGCTGGCCTTCGTCGGCAGCGAACTGCACAAAGGCTTCTCGCCGCTGTTCAATCCGGCCCTGCCCGAAGAGGCCAGGCCGATCTTCAAGAAGAAACTGCTCGATCGCTTTGGCTGGGTGAACCAGCAACTGGCCGGCAAGTCCTACCTGATGGGCGAGACCTTCACCGTGGCCGACGCCTACCTGTTCGTGATCACCGGCTGGGCCGGCCGCGTCGGCGTGGACATCGCGGGCCTGGAGAACCTGGCGGCCCACCAGGCGCGAATGCGCCAGCGCCCTGCGGTCCAGGCGGCTCTGCAGGCCGAAGGCCAGGCTTGAGACGCAGGACATCGCGTGCCGGACAAAAGCGTGCCGGGCGCCGGCGCGCAGGCCGTGCGGCGCGGGCGCTGCTTGCGACCAACAATGACTGGGACGCCATGCGACACGTCCGACGGGGCGTTGCAGACATATTTCTGGAGGTGATAGAACTCACCGAGCGGCACCACGCACCTGCCTGCCACCATCTCGTGTATTCCGGAGCGATCACGCCCCGTGCTGGAACCGGTACTCCTGCGTTAGACCTCCGTACCCGTAGGCTGTTGGCCGGACATCCTGCACGTAGACATAGCTTTCCGGATGCAGTTTGCCGAGCAATTGCGAAAAGGCCTCGAATACCTCGGACACGTAAAGCGCCTTCTCAGCCTTTGTGTTGGTCTCGTCGACAACCTTGATGTCGAAATAGAAGCTGCTCTTTTGCTGCGCCGCCAGCGAAGTGCCTCCGACGATCCAATGGTGAGGGTCGACGTATTCGATGGCAATGGCGGTGAGCTCGGGCTTCTTCTTGAGGATGCGGCTCGTCTTCTCGAGCAGGAGGCTGGCGATGCGGGCGCTCATTTCCGGCGACGGCGTCGCGCTGACTTTGACGTTGATGATGGGCATCGTGTCTCCTGTGTTTAGCAATGCAACAAAGTGAATTGCCGCGCCGGGCGGCGGCGTCAGCCGGCCCGCCAGCGCAGCCTTCCCGGTGGTACGCCGAAGAGGCGCTTGAATGCGCGGCTGAAAGAAGCTTCAGACTCATAGCCCAGGCGCTGTGCRATGTCCGCGACGGTCAGGCGGCCATGACGGAGCCACGCGCCGGCCACGTGCATACGCCAGTGCGCGATATAGCGTGCCGGAGACAGGCCGACAGCGGCAGTGAAGCGCTCGGTGAAGGCCGAACGCGACAAGCCGGCGATCTTCGCCAACGCCACGACCGACCAGAGATGACCCGGTTGGTGATGGATCGCCGCCAGCGCGCGGCCAATCGGTGCGTCGCGCGCACCGGCCAGCCAACCCTTCAGGTCTCCCGCGTGGGTCTCGGCCCAGCCACGCACCATGGCCGTGACCACGGCATCGGCGAGCCGCGTCATCATCGTTGCGGCGCCGACGCGCTGCGCCGCCACCTCGGCGGCCATCAAGGACAACAACGTAGGCAGTACAGGGTCACTCGCCTCAGTACGCCGCAGCACCAGCACCTCGTCCATCAACTGGGTCAGCGGATGCACGGCGGGTTCGTCGAATTCGAGCGCGCAACAGACGATCAGTGAACGCGCGCCACCACCGCCGGCACGCATGTTGTGCGTGGTGGGACCGGTCGAATCCTGGTCGAACTCTTCCAGCGGCCGGGCGGGCGTCGTGGGCGCGTCGGTGATCGCATGGCCGGTGCCACGCGGCAGCAAGGCCACGTCGCCCGGACCAATCCAGAAGGGTTCTTGCAACGGCAGCCTCAGCCAGYATCCACCCTCAACCACGAAATGGAAGCACACGCCATCCTGACGCGGAATCTGCAGGCCCCACGGCGCCGTCATGTCGGTACGGCAGTACGACGCACGCACCAGCCGCAGGTCCTGCAGAACGGGGTTCAGCAGGTCGAGGTCGGGGGGCCCTGGATTATCCCGGTGGGTGTTCATGGCGGCCGAGTGTGCGCGGGCTGTCCGGGTGAGCGTAAGACGGGGTCTTTCGGTACGGCAAGGCGYCGGGTCGACCAGGTCGCGGGCAGCGCGAGCGCACACAGCAGCAGCGCCATCTGCATCGGCGCCTCGACGCCCAAACGCGCCAACGCCACGCCGCCGGCCAGTGATCCTGCTGCAATGCCGGCATTGACTGCGGAGGCGCTGAGGGCTGCGGCGAGGTCGGCACCAGGGCCCGCCAGCGCCACCACGCGCAACTGGATCGCCGGAACCATGCCGAAACCCGCCAGGCCCCAGGCAGCAAGCGCGATCAACGCCACCATCGGGCTCGAACCGAAGAGGTAGAACAGACCGAGCACGGCCACCAGCACCACGTTCGCCGCCACCAGCGTGAGGCCAGCATCGCGGTCCGCAAGACGCCCGCCGGMAAACATGCCGACGGCGCTGGCAACGCCGTAAGCGAGCAGATAAACGCTGATCGTCGCGTCCGCTGCGCCACTGACCTGCTTCAGGTACGGCGCGATGAAGGTGAAAGCGCTGAACTGCCCGCCCATCAGCAGCGCGGCCACGCCCAGCAACGCCAGCACGCGCGGCGCGAAGGCGGCGCGCACCTGCACCCCGAACGGGTCAGCAAGGCGAACATTCGAGCGCGGCACGAAACACAGCGTTGCGACACAGGCCGCGGCACCCAACGCGACGATAGCCGCGAAGGCCGTGCGCCAGCCCGTCGCCTGCGCCACCCACGTCCCCAGCGGTACGCCCAGTACGGTGGCAACGGCCACGCCGCCGAAGACCATCGCCATGGCTTGGCCGCGCTGCTCAGGACGCACGAGCCCAGCCGCAACCACGGAGGCGGCACCAACGAAAAGCCCGTGCATGGCGCCGGGCACGAAGCGCGCGACCAGAAGCAGACCGAGCTCATGCGAGACGATCACGATGAGGTTGAATGTGACGAACACCGCCAACGACAGCGCGAGCACGGAGCGCCGCTCCAGGCGCGTGGTCAGCGTCGTTGCAACGGGGCCGCCGATCGCGATGCCCAGCGCATAGGCCATCACCATATAGCCGGCGCTGTTGATCGACGTGCCCAGGTCGCGCGCAACCAGGTCCAGCACGCCGACGATGACAAACTCTGCGGTGCCGAAGACGAAGGCTCCCACCGCCAGCACGACCAGTGCGGCGCGCGCGTCGGGCTGCCGGCTCACGGTGCGGTTCGCGTGTAGATCGCGCGGGTAGCCAGCGCCTCCTTGCGGCCCGGTGGCGTGAAGTAGAGCTCGATGACGTGACGGTCCTGCCCTTCGATGCGTATCGCCGTGCGCATCGGGACCGTCTTGCCAACGAAAGCTTCGCCCGCGACGCCTTGATCCACGAACGTGCCGAACAGGTCAATGCTTGTTTGCGGCCCCGACCCCGTGCGGCTGACATAACGCATCATCCCGGCGTTCGCCTCGTCAATGGTGACCCATTCGTAGCGCGCAGCCATGTTGTCGTAGCCCAGCCAGCCGCGGCGCCAATAGCGTGACTTTTCCAACGTGCCTTCGGTTGTGTCCTCAAGGTAGCGGCCGCCGGCCACCCATTCGCGGCGCGTGACGAAGTCGTCGGAGGTGATCGGCGGTGCGTCGGCGCTTCGGCCCAGCGTGGCATAGACACCCATCTGCACGCGCCAAATACCCGCCAGCGGCGCAAGCATGGCGTGGCCCGGGCCAGGCAATCCACGGCGCAGCCATGGCGGCAAGTCGGTGGCCGCTGCGACGGATGGCGCGGTGCCGACCTCCTTGTCCTGGGCGTGCGTGGTGCCGAGCATCATGCCGAGCGTCGCAATGCCGATGACCGTTGCGCGCATGCGCTTCCAGCGAATCTTCACAGGGTCCCTTTCGTGAACAGGAGCGTCAACTTTGCCTATGGATGCGGCGTCGTGCCATGGCCCGTTGACCGGTTTGCTTGGCCGTTCGTCCCGCGGTGATGGCCGAGCGTGCGCGGATGCGCATAGAGTCGGGACAGCGCACTGTCGCGCTGGGAACTATGGCCACGCTTGCAGGAGCGGACGAATGGTCACGAGATCCAGGAAAGTGGCTCACCAAAGCAGAAAAACCTTGCGCAGGAAGCGCTTGCTGGCGCGTGAGTTGGCGGGAAGACGCGGCTCAGACATACGCCGGTATCAACAGCTCTTCGCCTGCAACCCCTTGCCCATGTGGGTCTATGACCTGCAGACGCTGCGCTTTCTCGACGTCAACGAGGTGGCCTGCCAGAAATACGGCTACGCGCGCGAGGAATTCCTTTCGATGTCCATCCGCGACATCCGCCCACCGGAAGACGTGGGCGCCGTGGAGACGTCAGTACGCCTCACGCCCGCCGAGGTGTTCAACAGCGGCGTCTGGCGGCATCGGCTCAAGGACGGGCGGCTGATCTACGTCGAAATCACCTCTCATGAGTTGCTCTATGAAGGCCGGCCTGCCCGCTTCGTCGCACCGCTTGACGTGACCCTGCGCATGCAGGCGGAAGCGGCACTGCGAGAGCGCGAGGCCGGTTTGCGGCGCGCCCAGGGGGTGGCCAAACTCAGCCATGTGGTGACCCGCCCGGACGGCTCCTTCGAGCGCTGGTCCGACACCCTGCCCCAGCTCGTCGGCTGCGCGCCGCAGGACATGCCGCGCACGACACGTGACTGGATGAACCAGCTGGTGCATGCCGACGATCGGGCCAGCTACCGCAGTGCGAGCCTCGAAGCGGCGCGCACGCGGGCCAAAGTCGAAGTGGAGTACCGCCTGGTGCGCGCCGATGGCGAAGTCGTGCAGGTGGCCCAGGTGATCGAGCCCCTCGAGGAGGTGGCCGAGGTCGGCGGCCTGCGATGGTTCAGCACCCTGCAGGATGTGACGGTCCAGAAGGCGGTGGAAGCCACCATGCGCGACCTCAACGAGCAGCTCGAGCACCGGGTGGCCCTGCGGACCGAACAGCTGGAAGCATCCAACCGCGAGCTCGTCGCTGCCACCCGCGCCGCCGAGCATGCCAACCAGGCCAAGAGCGAGTTCCTGAGCCGCATGAGCCATGAACTGCGGACGCCGCTGAACGCCATCATCGGCTTCTCGCAGATGCTCGCCACCCCCGGCCACGGCTTGCCCGCGGAAAGGCAAGCGGCCTTCAACGCCCATATCCAGAAGGCCGGCGAGCACCTGCTGACGCTGATCGGTGAACTGCTCAACTTGTCGCAGATCGAAGCCGGCAAGCTGAAGCTCGACATGCAGGTACTGCCGCTGCGCCAGTTGCTGGCCGAGTGCGAAGCCATGGTCATGCCGCAAGCCCAGGCCCGCGGCCTGCAAACGAATTTCGAGGCGCCGCCAGACGCGCTGGCCGTGGTGGCGGACCGAACGCGACTCAAGCAGGTGCTGCTGAACCTGCTGTCCAACGCCATCAAGTACAACCGGCCGGGCGGTGCGCTTGAACTGCGGGTGCGACCTTCCGGCGCCGAGCGCGTGCGCATCGAAGTCCAGGACGGTGGCGCAGGACTGAGCCCGCAAGAGGTGACCCAGCTCTTTGAGGCCTTCAATCGGCTGGGGCGTTCCGGCGAAGGCACGGGCGCCGTGGAAGGCACGGGCCTCGGCTTGGTCGTGACGCGGCACCTGGTCGAATTGATGGGCGGCCGAATCGGCGTGGACAGCACGCCCGGAACGGGCAGCTGCTTCTGGTTCGAGCTGGCTGGCGGTGAAGCCGTGTCGCGGAAGCCGGAGATCGGCGTCGGCCCGCAGGAGCGCCGTGGCGGCGTGAGCGACATCCAGCCGCAGCTCACCGTGCTGCTGGTCGAAGACGACCTGCCCAGCCACGAACTCGTGCGCGCGCAGCTGTTGCATCGGCCGGACCTGCGCCTCATCACGGCAAGCAACGGGCGCGAGGGCGTGGCGCTGGCCCTTGCCCACGCGCCCGCCGTCATCCTGATGGACAACCGGATGCCGGAACTCACCGGGCGCCAGGCCTTTCAACTGCTGTCGCAGGATCCGCGTACCGCCAGGATTCCGGTGATCGCCATCAGCGCGGGGGCCGACACCATGCCCGAGGGTGACGGCGAGCCGATCCTCTGGTTCCGCCGGGTTGCCAAACCTTTTGACCAGGGTGATCTGCTGTCTGCGATCGATGACGCCATCCGCCACAGAGCGGCCTGAAGTCGTCCGACCGATGCTAAAGCTAACTTACCATATCAACTGACAAACTTGCGGCGCGACAGCCATCGGGGCCCAACTTCAGACTCCCCTACCAACGGCCGAAAAACCATAACGACGGCGCGGCCATTGTGTTTGCGTTGCCTCTGTAGCACATGACTCACAGAATGAGCTGACCTACAAATCAAATGAACGAGGCGGCCATGTCTGAGACGCTGCGCAGCCGGCCGAGACAGGAGACAGGTGGGAGAGTTGAACGGTGGCCGCGCGCGCCGCGCTGCGCTCATGGCCTGGGCCTGCTTTTTTCGCTTCTGATGGTGACCCAGGGCGCCGGGGCAGCTGGCACCACGAACCTGGCAGACCTGTCACTGGAGCAGCTGGGCGACATCGAGATCACCTCGGTGTCAAAACGGGAGCAGCGCCTGGCCGACGCGCCGGCCTCGATCTACGTCATCACCAAGGAGGCCATCCAGCGCGCCGGCGTCAATACGCTGGCCGAAGCCCTGCGCCTGGCTCCCAACCTGCAGGTTGCACGCATCAATGCCAGCCAGTACGCCATCAGCGCGCGCGGCTTCAATTCGGCCACGGCGAACAAGCTGCTGGTGCTGATCGATGGCCGCAGCGTCTACACGCCGCTGTATTCCGGCGTGTTCTGGGAATCCCAGGACGTGCCTTTGGGTGACGTGGAGCGCATCGAGGTCGTCAGCGGCCCGGGCGGCACGCTGTGGGGCGCCAATGCCGTCAACGGCGTCATCAATGTCATCACGACGCCCGCCGAGGGCAGTCTGGGAACGCTCGCGTCGGCGGCGGCCGGCAATCTCAGCCAGGGCCTGTCGCTGCGCCATGGCTGGCGCTTCGATGGCGGCGGCGCCGTGCGCGCCTATGCCAAGTACAACCGCCGCCAGGACAGCGAGCGAGCCAGCGGCGTCGATGCCGACGATGGCTTCGAGAAGCTCCAGCTGGGTTTTCGGGCGGGTATCGACGCCGGCGGCGGCGCGCTGACGCTGCAGGGCGATGCCTACAAGGAGTCGATCAGCCAGCCCAATGCCGCCGACCAGCGCCACCATGGTGGCAACCTGCTGGCGCGTTGGGTACGACCGATGGACGACGGCGCCACGCTGAATCTGCAGACCTACGTCGACCGCTCCTGGCGCGATGTCCCTGGCTCCTACAACGAGAACCTGCAGGTCGTCGATGTCGACCTGCAGTACCTGCTGGCTGCCAGCGAGGGCAGCCAGTGGATCTTTGGCGGCGGCCACCGCATGGCCGAGGACGAAGTCGGCAACTACGGCAGCCTGGCCTTTCTGCCCGCATCCCGGCGCCTGCACTGGACGAATGCCTTCGTCCAGCATGAGCGCCAGCTTTCGCCGACCGCGACGCTGACGCTGGGCACCAAGGCCGAGCACAACAGTTACACGGGCACGGAATGGATGCCAAGTGCGCGGCTGGGCTGGAAACTGTCGCCCCAACTGCTGCTGTGGAGCGCAGCGTCCCGTGCAGTGCGCACGCCCTCCCGCATCGATGTCGAGTTCTTCGTGCCAGCGCAGCCACCTTACCAGCTGGCGGGCGGCCCCAACTTCCGCTCGGAGATTGCCAACACGCTGGAGGTTGGCGCGCGAGCTCAACCCAGCGAGAACCTGTCCTACTCGGTCACGGTATTCGGCAGCCGCTACTCGAGCCTGCGCAATTACCGGCGCCTGAGCGACCGCACTTTCGTACTGATCAATGCATCCAAAGCGGAGGTCTATGGCGTCGAGGCCTGGGGCCGCTACCAGGTCAGCAGGAGCTGGGCTGTTCATGCCGGACTGACCTCGATGCACGAGCGCTTCAGCGGCGCCAACGTGGCCGCCATCGCGCCCGGAAACGATCCCCGCTACCAGGTTCGGCTGCAGTCCTCTTGGTCGCTGGCGGCGGGCGTGGATATCGATGTCACGCTACGGCGGGTCGCCAAGCTGCGCTTCACCACCGTGCCCGGCTACAACGAGGCCGATGCGCGTGTCGGCTGGCGGTACTCCGACAGGCTGGCCTTCGCCGTCTCGGCGCGCAATCTCCTGCATGCAAATCACCGCGAGTTCGCGCAGGGCGGCGCTACCGGGGCCGACCCGATCATGGTCGGGCGCACCGCCCAGATCACCGCCACGGCGAGATTCTGATGCCGCGCCTGAGCCTATTTCTCGGGTGCCTCCTGCAATGGCGCGGCAATGTGCCAGTGCTGCGGYGCATGGCGATCGCAGGTCTTCTCTTCTTCGCCGCCGCGCAAAGCGGCGCCGCCGACAACGACAGCCGTGCGCTGGAAGCCCAGATCAAGGCCGCCTATCTGTACAAGTTCGCCGGCTATGTGGAGTGGCCGCCGAATGCCTTCGTGGATGCCACGATGCCTTTCACCATCGGCATCGTCGGCGCCGGGGACATCGCCACCGAGCTCAACAAGCTCACGTCGGGCCGTTCAC
>NZ_JBFUMO010000235.1:0-8522 GCF_054049355.1 Roseateles sp. P5_E11
CCGAAGGTGTTCTCGCCGAAGGTGTTCTCGGCGCGCTGGACGTAGCCACCAATGACCACCGGGCCAAACTCATACAGGCCGCGAATGGCGAGTTGGGTGAAGTCGCCGTGCTTCTCATAGCCGAAACCGGCGTGGGCGGGGCCCATGTCGTAGTTCACTGCGACGTCGAAAGCGCGGGGGGTCGCGTTTTCACCGGCGGCTGCCGAAAGTTCGGCGGAGAAGCCGCCCGCTGTCGGGGTGAAGTAAGACACCTTGTTGTTGCGCACGAAGTGCGTCGCGTAGAGCGCGTCCGTCGAGGTGCCCGTGTCATGGTTGTGCATGGACACGTAGTCGGCCGTGGCGAAGTAGGAGCCCGGGAACCACCGGCCGAGGCGGATACCGCCGAAGCCACCTTCCAGTTGGACCCACGAAGCGCGGCTCCAGAAGGTCGTGCCGGCGCTGGCAGCACCGGTATCCGATTCAAAACCATGCTCCAGCGAGAAGGAAGCCTTCAGGCCGCCGCCGAGGTCTTCGCTGCCCTTGAGGCCCAGGCGCGACGAGTTGTTTTGCACAGCGACCTTGCGGTCTTGCGAGCCGATCTTCTGGCTTTCCACGGAGGTGTTGAGGCGGCCCCACAGGGTCACGCTTTGTGCGAAAGCCGGCGCGGCGGCGGTAGCGGCCAGAGCGGCGACGAGTGCAATCTTCTTCATCGTTTTGCCTTTGTAGAGAGGTTGGGCGGGGCCATGGGCCCTGCCTTGAAGGACCAGTGGCGGCCAGTATAGGAGCGGCTTTTACCGCGCCCGACCGCAGCGACGCGTGGATGCAACAGTGGGCCTAGGGACCTTGAAAAGCCCGCCCTGCCTGCATCAAGCCGCGATGTCGTCGGCGCTCAGCCCGGCCAAGTGGCGGTCGTCGTTCCAGCCGATCAGCGTGAATCCTTCGGCTGTTGCCAGCAATCGGTTGATGGTGGCATTGCCCAGCTGCCAGCTGCGCGGCGCGTCCAGGGCGGACCGGGTCGCAGCCCTGTAGAGGCAGTCCAGCACGCCGCCATGGGCGACGAGCGCAATGCTCTGCCCCGGGTGGGCCGCGGCGGCGCGGCGGGCCGCAGCGACGCAGCGCGCGCTAAAGACGGTCAGGCTCTCGCCGCCGCCGACGGCGAAATCGGGCTCACGACGCCGCCATCGGGCGGCATCCTCGGGATAACCCCTATCAATCTCTTCCCAGCTCAACCCCTCGAACCGGCCGAAGGCGCGCTCGCGCAGAGCGGCGTCGAAGTGGATGGCCAGGCCTTGGACGCCGGCCACGGCCTCGGCGGTCTGGCGGGCACGGCTGAGATCACTGGAATAGATGGCCGCCAACGGCTCGTCGGCCATGGCCTCGGCCAGGCGCTGAGCCTGGGCCAGACCCAGCGGGCTCAAGGGGATGTCGGTATGCCCCTGGATTCGCGTGGCGCGGTTCCAGGCAGTCTCACCGTGGCGGATCAGGATCAGTCGAGTGACTTCTTCCATCACAACTAGACACCCCAGACGACGTCGGCCTTTTCCTTCATGCTGCGCTGCATCAACTCGTGCAGCGGCCAGGCGCGCTGGCGCAGGGACACGCCCTGGCGGCGCGGCACGGCCTCGCCGGCGGCCTTGGCTTCGTCGACGCTGCGCTGGAATTGCGCCTCATCGGCCGCCACGCCGGCTTCCAGCGCCTGGATCAGGCCCGGCAGTGCAGCCACTTCGAGGATGCCTTGTTGGGCGGGTTCGCGCCCCATCAGGCGCAGCACGGCATCGGCCGAATCGGCCATCATGATGACGTCGGCGCCAGCCTTGGATTTGAAGCGGTAGAGCATGGCGGCATTGTGCGCGTGTACTTGCGCGGGCCGAGCGCCGGGCCGCTCCCWAGCCGGCCCGCCTTGGGCGATGCTTGCGGCTCGATGCCGCAAGCATCGCCGTCCCCCCGGGGGACCGACCAGACACGCCGGCGTTCAGCAGGGCGGGACTGGGCGAGGGGTGCCGTCTCAGGCGCTGGCCAACCCCAGCCAGCCGGACACCGGCGAGTCGACGACATGGCGGCGCGGGCGCACGCGCTGCTCGAATTCGTCGGGCGGCAGCGGCCTGGCAAACAGATAGCCCTGGAACTCGTGGCACCCGGCCTGGGCCAGGAAGTCGCGCTGGGCCTCAGTCTCGACACCTTCGGCGATGACTTGCAGGCCCAGGGCCCGGCCCATCTGCACGATGGCGTTGGCGATGCCGACATCGCTGGCGTCGCTGGGCAGGCCCTGCACAAAGCTGCGGTCGATCTTCAGGCGTTGGATGGGGAAGCGCTTGAGATAGCCCAGGGAGGAGTAGCCGGTGCCGAAGTCGTCGATGGACAGCGTGACGCCCAGGGCCGCCAGCGCGCGCATGCGCTTGAGAGCCTCCTCGGCATCGCCCAGCAGCACGCCCTCGGTCAATTCCAGTTCGAGCAGGCTGGCCGGCAGCGTGGCCTCGCGCAGGACTGCAGCCACCGTCTCGACGAAATGGGCCTGCTGGAACTGCAGGGCCGACACGTTGACGGCGACCGGCATGCGCAGGCCGCGGCCCAACCAGTAGGCGGCCTGGCCGACGGCCTCGCGCAGCACCCACTCGCCGATGGCGACAACAAAGCCACTCTCCTCGGCCAGGGGGATGAATTCGGCGGGCGAAATGTCGCCACGCTGGGGGTCTCGCCAGCGGATCAGCGCCTCGGCACCGATGACGCGGTCGCTGCCCAGCTCGACCTGGGGTTGATAGTGGAGCCGAAAGCGCCCCTCGGCCAGGGCCTGGCGCATGTCGTGGTCCAGGCGCATGCGCGACAGCAGGTCGACTTCCTTGCGCGGCACGTGGAAGCGGAAGCCCGCGCGGCCGCTTTCCTTGACCCAGTGCATGGCGCGTTCGGCGCTGGCCATCAGCTCGTCGGGCGAACTGCCGTCGCCGGGGTGCAAGGCGATGCCGCAACTGGCCGTGACGGTGAAGCTCAACGTGTCGAAGCTGAAGGGCTGGGCCAGCAGTTGCTGCACATGGCGGGCGGCGGCCTCGGCCTCGAACATCTGGGCGCCGTCGATCAGCAGCGCGAATTCATCGCCGCCCAGTCGGGCCAAGGTGTCATTGGCGCCGACGGCGCCGCGCAGGCGCTCGACGACCTCGCGCAGCACGCGGTCGCCATAGCTGTGGCCCAGGGTGTCGTTGATCTGCTTGAAACGGTCCAGGTCGAGATGCAGCAGCGCAAAAGTGGGAGATTCAGCGGGCGCCGGTTGGCCAGTCTCGACGGCGGCCATCTGCTGCACGATGCGGTCGGCCAGCGCGCGGCGGTTGGGCGCGCCGGTCAGCACATCGGAACGGCCAAGCTCCTCGATGCGTTGGTGCGCAGCCAGCTTCTCACTCAGGTCGCGGAATGAAAAGACCCGGCCGATGGGCTCGCCGCGACTCATCTGCGGCAGCGAGACCTGCTCCAGCACGCGGCCATCGGCCAGGCGCAGCATGTCGCTGGAGCGCATCAGCGGCGCGTCCAGCAGTGACTCGATGCGCAGGCGGTACTGCTCGCCGTCGCGCATGACACGCTGCAGGCTCAGCCACAGGCCGGCGTCGCCGGGCTCATGCAGCAGCCCGCCGGGCAGGCCCCAGAGCTTGGCAAAGCGGCGGTTGAAACTGCGCACGCGGCCGCCCAGGTCGACGACGAGGATCCCGTCGGCGGTGGACTCCAGCGTCGCGCGCAGTTCGGCCAGCAGGGTCTCGCGCTCGGCCTCGGCGCGCCGGCGCCGGGTCTGGTCGTGCAGCAGCACCAGCCAGTAGCGGCCGCCGTCGGGCGTGTGGACGGGACTGATGCTGCGGCTGACCCAGCGCGGCTGGCCGTCGCTGTGAGTCAGCACCGTGTCGGAGCGGATTCGGGCGAAAGGATCGCGGGCGGCACCCTGCCAGAAGGCCTCGTCCTCCAGCGAGCCGCACAACAGGGCCGGCGGCTGGCCCAGCGCCCGTTCGGGCTTGAGACCGAGCAGGCGCAACGCGGCGCGGTTGACGGCGTTGACGGTCAGACTTTCACCATCCACCAGCCAGGCCGGCTCGGGCAGGCCTTCCAGCAGCGCACCGATCACGGACGGCGCCTCCGAGACGCGGGGCAAGGCTGAGTTCGCCTCGCGGCCGGCGTTCACGCGGCCAACTCCCCTGGTCCCGTACTCGCGGCGTCGAAGAAGTAGGCGATGCGCGCCCGGGGGCTGAGGTAGTCGAGCGAGGCTCGCGGCAGGAACTGGGGCTTGAGGCTGCGCCGGATGCCGAGGTCGGGCATCTCTTCGAGGTTGAGGATCAGCGCCTCTTCCTTGACCACCTTGACGTCATGGACCATGACGCGAGGCTTCAGCGGACGCGCCGAATTGACCGAAACGACCAGCGCATAGCGGTCATCGGTGAGCTGCACGGTGGAACCCGGCGGGTAGACACCCATCATGCGGATGAAGGCGTTCAGCATGGTCGCGTCGAAGCGATTGCGGCCCTGCGCAAACATCAGCGACAGCGCCTCGTGGGGCGTCATCGCCTTGGACGTGATCAGCGGATTGCACAAGCCATCAAAGCGGTTGACCAGCGCAACGATGCGCGCGCCGGTGCTCATGCGGTCCATGTTGATCTTTTGCGGGAAGCCGCTGCCGTCGGCATGCTCATGATGCTGGGCAACGATGAGCAGCGGGCCGGGTGCCAGGCCCATGGTCTGGGCGATGGCCACGCCCTTGACGACGTGCTGCTGGTAGGCCTGGGTCTCGGCCGCCGTGAAGCTTTCGTCGCGGTGGCGCAGGCGCGCAGCGACCTCGAGCTTGCCGACGTCGTGCAGCAGCGAGCCGACGCCCAGGTCCATCATCTCGTCGCGACCGAGGCCGAAAGCGCGGCCGAGCAGCAGGGCAATGATGCAGACGTTCAGCGCGTGGGCCGTGCTGCGGTCGCCGGCAGCTTCATTGAGCAGCCGCATATTGAGATCACCCTCGACCAGCATCTTGTCGAGCAGTGCGGCGGTCAGGCTCTCGGCCTGGGTACGGGCGGCATGGGGATCGGGCTGGACCAGGTCCATGACACCGCGAAAGCCTTTGGCCGCCTCGCCGTACTGCTCCTCGCACAGACGCAGGGCCTCGCGTTGGGCGGCCAGAGCGCGGCGGTGGGCTTCGCGAGCCAGATCTTCAGGGCTGGGTTGCGAGGGGGCGGAACTGTCGCTCGCAGCACTGACGTCGCCGGCATCCGCAGCCACGGCGTCCTCGGACGACTGCAGGTCCAGGTCGCTCTTGGCGGGGCTCCAGCGCACCTGGGTCAAGCCAAGGCGGCGCAGGATCAGCAACTGATCGCTGGAGGCGATCTTGAAGCTCGACAAGGGGAAGGGATGCGACATCCAGCCGAGATCCAGATGAATGAACATCCCGACCGCCAACTGGCTGACATCGATCAGTGGATCGCTTGTTCTATCCTGCATTCGCTCAAAACCCGTGCGCCGGGCACCCTCGACCCGGCCCGAGCTCCGGCAGCCCTGCCGCAGTGCTCGAACCGGTCTCCTATCATACGTCAAATCGGCCGATCGCGCCCGCTACCGGCTGGGAAAAGTACCGGCGGGGCGCAAGTCGGAGCTTAGCGCCTGAACGTGACCRATTTCCCGCCGCTTAGTCGGGGCAAACGCGGAGGAATGCATACCGGACGGCGTGAGTGAGACACGCCGGCGCCCCGTCTTCAGCGAAGCGTGTGGTGCAGGGCGACGAAATCGCGATACCAGTGGGCGCTGTCCTTGAGCAGGCGCTGCTGGGTCTCGTAGTCGACGTGGACGAGGCCGAAGCGCTTGTCGTAGCCGGAGTTCCACTCGAAGTTGTCGAGCAGGCTCCAGTAGAAATAGCCGCGCACATCGGCGCCCAGGCTCATGGCGGTGGACAACGCCTGGAGGTGGGCCGACAGGTAGGCGATGCGCTCCTTGTCGGGTACCCGGCCGTCGACGACGCGGTCGGCATTGGCCATGCCGTTCTCGGTGATGAACATCGGCGGCGGGTTGTACTCGCGCGCCAGGCGCACCAGGTGCTGGGCGAAGACCTCGGGCACGATCTCCCAGCCCATGTCGGTGAAGCCGCGCTTGCCCGGGCCCGGGACGGTCTTGCCGTCCGCGCCGAAGAGGCTGCGCGTGTAGAAATTGATGCCGAGGAAGTCCAGCGGCTGGCGGATGCGGTCCAAGTCGCCGGCTTCGACCCGTGGGGCGTCGGCACCGACGTATTCAACAGCGTCGGCCGGGTAGGCACCGCGGAAGATCGGGTCCATGTACCAGCGCACGTTGAGCCCGTCGTCGATGCGGGCGGCGCGGCGGTCGGCCTCGTTGGGCGTGGCGGGGAAGGACGGCGTGTGGTTGAGGACGATGCCGAGCTTGGTCTTGGTGACCGCGCGCATCGCGGCGATGGCTTCGCCATGGGACAACATCAGGTGGTGGGCCACCTGCAGGCTCTCGGCACGGCTGGTGCGGCCAGGCGCGAACTGTGCGGTCTCGTAGCCCAGGGTCGCCGTGCACCAGGGCTCGTTGTGCGTCGCGATGCTGGCCAGGCGGTCGCCGAAGCGGCGCGCGATCTCGGCGCCGTAGTCGGCGAAGCGGCTGACGATGCCGCGCGACAGCCAGCCACCGATGCTTTCGTCCAGGGCCTGCGGAAGGTCCCAGTGATAGAGGGTGCCGTGGGGCTGGATGCCGACTTCGAGCAGCGCGTCGATGAGGCGGTCATAGAAGGCGAAGCCTGCCTCGTTCCAGGCACCCTCGCCCAGCGGCTGCACGCGCGGCCAGCTGAAGCTGAAGCGGTAGCAGTCCAGGCCCAGGCCCTTCATCAGCGCGACGTCATCGCGGAAGCGGTGGTAGTGGTCGCAGGCGACGTCGATGTTGGACGCGTCCTTGATGCGACCCGGCTGGCGGCAGAAGTGGTCCCAGATGGAGGCGGCCTTGCCGTCCTCGAAGGCGGCGCCCTCGATCTGCGCGGCGCTGGTGGCGACACCCCAGAGAAAGCCGGGCGGGAAGGACTGGGCGAGTGCAGCGGGGTCGATGCGGTCGAGGTTGGCAAGGCTCATAGCGGAGAGGCAGGGGCAAAAAGCTGAGCAAGACGGCGGTGGCGCCGCGACGACGGAGCGAAGACGGGTCAGGAGGGCGGAACGGCCGAATCCGCAGGGCAGCGGCAGCGCTTCATGACGTCTCCTGTGTTGTTTGAATTGGGCGTACCGCTACCAGGCCGACCGCTTTGATGGCGGCGAGCGTCGGACCATCAAGCAGCTTGGGCAAACAGGTTTGAAGCGACACCTGCCCCCGTGGCGCCGCCATCTTGCCCGACAAATGACAACGCTGTCAATACGCGCTGTTAGCGGTAACGGCAGCGCTGCGACGGGCCGATCAAAGCAGGAGGGCCGAGGCGAAAGCGCGCCGGTTCAGCGGGCGCGCGTGGAGTCCCGCACGACAAGTTCGTGCCGCAGCACCTTGTGCAGGTCGGCCTCGTCGGCCGGCCCCGCTGAGGCGTCGGGCCGCTGACCTGCGACCAGCATTTCCACCGCCGTGCGTGCCATCTCGGCGACCGGCTGGCGCACGGTGGTTAGCGGCGGCCACACCAGGGCGGCGGTCGGCGAATCGTCGAAGCCAGCCACCGACAGGTCGTTGGGCACTGGCAGGCCCAGGCGTTGGGCAGCAGCCAACACGCCCAGGGCCATGTCGTCATTGCTGGCGAACACGGCAGTCGGCCGCTGGCGGCGGCTGAGCAATTGATGGGCCGCGTCGCGGCCGCTCTCAAAAGTGAAGGCGCCGGGCTGGATCAGTTCGGGGTCGGGCTCCAGGCCATGCGCGCGCAGCGCGTTGACGAAGCCCTGGTAGCGCGCCGCGCTGGCCGACTGGTCCGGCGGCCCCTTGATGAAGGCGATGCGCTGGTGGCCCAGGCTGAGCAGCAGATTGGTGATCTCTTCGGCCGCATGCACATCGTCCATGCGCACCGAAGGCACCCCACGCAGGTCGCGCTCGGGCGACATCAGCACGCAGGGCGTGCCGTTCTCGCGCAGCGCGGCGAGCACCTCGGGGTTGTCGCACAGCGGCGGCGTCAGGATCATGCCGTCGGGGCGCAGTGCCATCACCATGCGGTCGATCTGCTGGCGCAGGTCGGGYGCATCGTTGTGAAGTGACTCGACAACGAGGTGATACCCCAGTTCGCGGCATCGCACCGTGGCGCCTTGCTGCACGCTGCCGACGAAGATCGCGCTGGGGTCGTAATAGAGCAGGCCGATCAGGAAGGACCGTCCACCTGCGAGGCTGCGCGCCGACTGCTTGGGCCGGTAGCGCAGCGCCTCCACCACCTTGAGTACCTGATCCCGGGTGCTTTCATGCACGCCGGGCTCATGGTTGAGCACGCGCGATACCGTCTTGATCGACACGCCCGCCTCGCGGGCAACGTCGACGATGGTGGGGGTGGTACCGCGCGGGGTCATGGAGCCCCTCGTCCAAGGATTACCTTGGCCGGTCTTGCAGACCGCGCTGCGGCTTGCGCCGCCGCCCTTCGGCAGGCACATCCAGCCCAC
>NZ_JBFUMO010000236.1:0-8508 GCF_054049355.1 Roseateles sp. P5_E11
ACGTCAGGGACTGCGAATTCAGCTCGGCGCCCTGGACCTCTACGCCGCAGATCTCGGCCGCGGCGTTCACGCAGGTCAGGTGCTGGCGCATCAGGCCCGGCTTGGCGCGACCCGCGCGAATCTTGTTCAGCGCGAAGGGCTGGCCCGTGCACATGGACAGGGCCAGTGAAGTCCGCAGGATTTGCCCTCCGCCCTCGCCGACGGAGCCGTCAATTTCGATCATGTCTTTCTCTTCTTGTTCTGATGTGGGTGAGGGCACGGGCCCTCACCCATCTATCCCTTCACGCACACGACCTGCTTCAGGGTGTGCACCACCTCCACCAGGTCGCTCTGTGCGGCCATGACGGCGTCGATGTCCTTGTAGGCCATCGGGATCTCGTCGATGACGTCGGCGTCCTTGCGGCACTCGACGCCCTCGGTCGCCTTGACCTGGTCCTCGACCGTGAACATCTTCTTGGCCTTGGTGCGGCTCATCACGCGACCCGCGCCGTGGCTGCAGCTCTCGAAGCTCTCCGGGTTGCCCAGGCCACGAACGATGTAGCTGCGCGCACCCATGCTGCCCGGGATGATGCCCATCTCGCCGCGCTTGGCGCTCACCGCGCCCTTGCGGGTTACGAACACGTCCTGCCCGAAGTGGCGCTCCTGCTGCACATAGTTGTGATGGCAGTTCACCGCCTCGACGTGAGCCTCGAAGGGCTTGGCGATGACCGAGCGCACGGTGGCGATCAGGTTGGTCATCATCACTTCGCGGTTCTTCATTGCGAACTTCTGAGCCCAGGACACGCCGCGCACGTAGTCGCCGAAGTACTGGGCGCCTTCCTCGAAGTAGGCCAGGTCCTTGTCCGGCAGATTGCGCATGTTGCGCTCGGCGTCCTTCTTGGCCAGCTCGATGAAGTGCGTACCGATGGCGTTGCCCACGCCGCGCGAGCCCGAGTGCAGCATGAACCAGACGAAGCCAGCCTCGTCGAGGCACACCTCGATGAAGTGGTTGCCCGTGCCCAGCGTGCCCAGGTGTTTGCGGTTGTTCGTGTTCTTCAAGCGTGGGTGCAGCTCGCACAGCGCGTTGAACTCGTCGACCAGCGTGGCCCAGATCTGGTCCACCGTCTCGGGCGGGTTCTCCCAGCTACCGGGGTCACGGCCACGATGCTTGGGCGCCGAGCCGTGCGGCACGGCCTTCTCGATGGCCGAGCGCAGCGGGCCCAGGTTGTCGGGCAGGTCTTCAGCACGCAGCGTGGTCTTCGCAGCCATCATGCCGCAGCCGATGTCCACACCCACGGCAGCCGGAATGATGGCCTTCAGCGTCGGGATCACCGAACCGACGGTCGCACCGATACCCAGGTGCACGTCCGGCATGGCTGCGATGTGCTTGAAGACGATGGGCAGGCGAGCGGCGTTGGCGAGCTGCTTCTTGGCTTCGTCTTCCACGGGGACGCCCTTGGTCCACATCTTGATGGGCACGCCGCCTTCGGGTTGTTCGATGTTGTAGTTCATGGTGTTCTCTTCGGAATTTGTTGGTGGACGCGACGGGATTCGAACCCGCATCAATGCAGCAACCACGGTTTCTAGGCCAGTGGCATCGTCGGCGATTGGAAACGCGCGCCAGTGACGACCCGTCATCGGAGCCGGCACCTGCATCCTCAACCGTGCTCGCCGACCAACTTGCCTGCTGCACCTGGTGCTACCCAGGCTGCCGGCATGTCAATCATTTTTGGCAGTGGCGCTCCCTTCTGTGCCAGCGCGCCCGAAATCAAAGGTGATGCCCTGCCGCGACAAGGAGTAGTGAAACGTCGTGCTCTACCACTGAGCTACGGTCCCCCTGATTTGGGACCGGCGGGACTCGAACCCGCGACCACGAGATTAAAAGTCTGTAGTTCCACCTGCATTCGCAGCAAGGCATCTCAAAAAAGCGCGACAAGAGGGGCAAGACACTGCCATGCCGGTTTCCCGGTTGAGGATTCGAACCCCCGGCGTTCCAGATGTAGTCCTGCCAGCATTCGCGCAAAACCTGGTGGCCCCCGCGTGGCGACAAACAGTCGGTGAGACACGTTTTGGATGTAGTCCCACCTGCATTCGCCACGCGACGACGCGTGTTCTGTTGTGAGGTTGGTGTCCCAGGCGACGAGAGTTGCAAGAGCGGCCTACGGGTTCTCCGTTGCGGGCTTGCGGGCCCGCGCGACCAAGTTGCGCTGTACTCCTGCAGGCATTCGCCTGGGACACCTTCCAATTGGCGGTGTCGTGGCCCTACTGGGCGGCCAACGACACCTTTTCGATTTCACCGACCCAGTGCTCGGCGTCCATCTTGCCGGCGGCGAAGTTCGCCACCATGGTGAACACCGCATCCGAGAAGCCGCCGACATTCAGGATGTCGTGCCGCTCCGCCGCCTGCGTGGTCGCCGTCGGCTGGATGTCGATGCAGACCAGGCGCGCCTTCGGGTTGCGCTGCTTCAGCACTTCCCACTCGCGCAGGGTCTGCGTCGCACCGCGCCGGTTGGCGTCGACCCAGGACTCGTTGTCCGAGACCAGGATCACCAGGTCCACCTCGGCACCCTGCCGGTTCAGCAGAGCCAGCGGCGCGCTGCAGTTGGTACCGCCGCCACCGATCTTGGCCAGCGCCTGGGCGTTGGTCATGACCGAGTCACGAGCGTTCAGCGACAGCTTCACCACATCCTGTTCGAACGGCAGCACACGGGCCTGCGGGTTCTTGCGCAGCACCGCAGCAGCCACCAGGGCAGCCACGTCGATGCAACGCACGCTGGAGGTCGCCGAGCCGCGATAACCGGTCACGGACGAGCTCATAGAGCCCGACACGTCAGGGCACACCACGACACGACCCGCCAGGCTGGGCGCGTTGACCAGCGCCAGTTCCATCGCATCCTGCAGCGCATCGCGAACCTGGGCAGGCACCGACTCGCCGGTCGCCATGAAGGCGGACATCAGCTGATACGGCATCACCCGCGCCTTGGCCACGGCTTGCGCATCGCTCAGCTTGGCGGCCACCGCCTCGGCCATGCCGGGGAGGTTGAAGACGCCATGCCGGGCGAAGGTGTTCAGGTTCTGACGCACCATCTGCCACGAGCCCGAGCGAGCGATCTGTGCCCATTGCGCCGCGTTCAGCTCCAGCGCGGTCAGCATCTGAAACGGCACGTCCGGCACTTCGGCGGGCACGCCTTGGGCGATGTCACGCTTGAAGCGCTCGAACGCCTGGGTGATGGGCGGCAGTGCCGCTTCATCGACCGGCTTGCCGATCAGCCATGCAAACCACGCCGCACGCCACGCCTCAGCGGGCTTCGGGTGAACCATCTTGACCACGTCCGCCAGCGAAGGCGTGTTGCCCACAGCTGCGTTCAGCAGTTGCTTCTCGGAGGCCGTCAGCAGCCAGTGCTGAACCAGCTTCTTCGGGCGGGAACCCAGCGACTTGCGACCCACGGCACCGCTGCGCAGGATCTGCACGAAGTTGCGCAGCATCTTGCCGTTGTCGACGACGCGAGAGAACACCTGGTTCAACAGCGCGACGTCGCTCACGGCCAAGCTGGCCGCCAGCAGACCCGGCATGTCCTTCATGTGGCCGGATTGGCGGCCGTAGATCGCGGTCTTGGCGACGAAGGCGGGCTCGAGCTTCTGGGCCAATGCCAGCACTTGGTCGAGTTGRTTCTCGGCGTTGGCGTAGAAGGTCTGGCTCAGGCAACCGGTGGCTGCCAGCTGCGCCAGCTGATGGCGGGGGCCGAAGGCGTAGGCCGGAGCTTGGTGAGCGTTGCGCGCCGTGGCGGTGGGCAGCAGGGCGCCTTTGATCGTGTGGAAGAGCTGCGKGTTGACCATGAGGTTCTCCTCTTTTGCATTCAACTTGTTGTTCGTGCTCTTCTTATTGCAATGGGCGTGCCAGCCGACGGTTCATTCGGTGCCGAAGCGGGTAAGTTATTGATTTGCCTAGAAGAATAGCGGCGGCGAGCGCTTCCCGCGTTCTTCACTCTTTCTCAGGGTCGCGGCAAACTAGAATCTTTGCTAGTTAAATATTATTTTAGATATGGCAAAGAAGAAGGTTGTCATCGGCTTCATGGGCACCCAGTTGGACTCAGGTCAAGGCGCCGGCCGCTGGGAGAAGTGGCGGCCGACGATCTCGTTGGTTCAGCATGAAGACACGCTGATAGATCGGATCGAGCTGCTCTACTCGACGAGACACGAGGCGCTGGCCCACATCCTGGCAACCGACATCGCCAACGTGTCGCCGGACACGGCCGTGAACTTGGTGCCCATGGACGTCGCTGACCCGTGGGACTTCGGGGAGATGTACGCCGCTCTGTATGACTGGGCGCGCAGCTATCGCTTCGATCCGGCGCACGAGGAGTACTGGGCGCACATCACAACCGGCACGCACGTCGCCCAGATCTGCATGTTCTTGATGGTCGAGTCGCGCTTCATCCCTGGCGTGCTGCTGCAGACCGCACCGCCCAAGAAGCAGCAGCGAGACAACCCAGGCAGCTACGCGCTGATCGACTTGGACCTGTCTCGTTACGACGTGCTGGCGCAGCGCTTCAACCAGGCGCACGCCGAGGCGCTGGAGTTTCTGAAGAGCGGCATACCGACGCGGAACCAGCGCTTCAATGCGCTCATCGAGGAGATCGAGCGTGTGGCCGTGCGGTCGCAAGCCCCGATCCTGTTGACCGGCCCGACGGGCGCCGGCAAGTCGCACCTGGCGCGGCGCATGTTCGAGCTGAAGAAGTCGAGGCATCAGGTGCAGGGTGACTTCGTCGAGGTCAACTGCGCGACGCTGCGGGGCGACAGCGCTGCGTCCACCCTGTTCGGTCACAAGAAAGGCGCGTTCACCGGCGCCGCCGCGGACCGCGCCGGCCTGCTGCGCACCGCGCACCAGGGCGTCCTGTTCCTCGACGAGATCGGCGAGCTCGGCCTGGACGAGCAAGCCATGCTGCTCAAGGCCGTGGAAGAGAAGCGCTTCTTTCCTATGGGAAGCGACCGTGAGGTCAGCAGCGACTTCCAGCTGATCGCCGGCACGAACCGCGACCTCCGCATCGACGTCGCGCAGGGCCGGTTTAGGGAAGATCTTTTCGCGCGCATCAACCTCTGGTCTTACACCCTGCCTGGGCTTGCTCAGCGTCCGGAGGACATCGAGCCCAATGTCGACCACCTGCTCGCCCGCTACGTGGCCGAATCAGGACGAGCCGTGCGGTTCAACGCCGAGGCCAAGGCAAGCTATCTGCAGTTCACCAAGTCCAGAGAGGCGCTCTGGACCGGCAACTTCCGTGACTTGATGGCCAGCGTGACGCGGATGGGGACGCTTGCGGATGGCGGGCGCATATCGACCAAGCTGGTCGAGGCTGAGATCCAGCGGCTTCGATGGCTCTGGCAGCGCGCCGATGAAGCCACAACGTCCGACGTTCKGCTCGACGACTTGATGCCTGATGGCGCCGAGCAGGAACTGGATCTTTTCGACCGGCTTCAACTCGAGGCCGTGCTGCGCGTATGCCAGCAATCGCAGAGCTTGTCCGACGCGGGTCGGCGGCTGTTTGATCAGTCGCGCAAGCAGCGCGCCGTGGTCAATGACGCGGACAGGCTGCGCAAGTACCTGCTGAAGTTCGGGATCACTTGGGAGGCGCTGCGGCGGCAATCCTGAGGCGGCCTCCCGAAGTCCGATCCAGCTATCGCAGCCGGAGCAGGTGGTCTCCATCGCCCTTCTTGACCTCGACGATGGTGTCCATGGCCTTCAGCATTTCACTGAAGCTTCCATAGCCGTGGCCTTTGAGGTCGAACGTTGAATCGAGCCGTTTGACCATGGGCCAAACATTGGCCTTGTGGACCCAAGCTTCACCCTTTGACTCAGCGAGCAGGCGGATGGCACGCCGCAACACGTCCGCTGCAGGATCAATCGCCGCTGGCACAGCCTCTTCTTCGGACGGCTGTATTGGCTGCTCTACGGGGGCTGGCTCAATGAGGGTGTCGTAGTAGCGGAACTCATGGCAGCTCTTTGCCCAGTGCTTGTTGGTGTTCTTGCGGTTGCCGACGCCTACCAATGTGCGACCCGCCGCCTTGATCTTCTGCGCGACGGGCATGAAGTCGCTGTCACCGCCAACGATGATGACCGTGCCGATGTGTCCGAAGCGGTTGATGTCCTCTGCGGCGTCCAGGCAGAGCTTGATGTCGGCGCCGTTCTTGGCCGACGCGCCGGGCGGAAACAGCTGGATCAACTCGACGGCGTTCTGTAGCAGCGCGTCTCGGTAGCGACCGAAGAACTGCCAGTTGCCGTAGGCGCGATTGATCGCCACTGGGCCGAAGGACGCCGCCAGTTCGACGACGGCCTGTACATCGACCAACGGCTCCTGCGCCCTGAAACGATTGTCCTGTTTGGCGTACGCCCCTTCGCCGTACTTGGCTTCGATCAACCCTGCATGTAGGTTCTCAAAATCCCAGTAGATGGCCACTGCGCGGCCGGCGACGTTTTCGTCGTTGCTCAAGGCATTCCCCCTGTCGATCTGCTGATGCTATCGAGAAAATCCTCCACCACACGACCCGACAAAGAGGGAGCGAGGATGAGCGTGGCGACCAAGAAGCGACCGTTTCGTAGCGATGCCAGCCTAGCCGCAGAACGGGAGGCGCGCGATGCGGTAGCGCCGTTCTTGAACAGTCGCGGCTACCGTGTTCTGGAAGACAAGGAAAACATCGCGGGCACCGCCATTGAGCAGTTCATCTCCGCGCTCACTCCCGAGGGCCAGCTCATCAAGATGCGCGTGCGGCTGTGCTGGCGCCGCGACGGTCGGAACTCCAGCGAGCAGAAGTACGCAGCCGCCCAGCTCCGCGCGCGTCTGATCGACGGCGACTGGGACGGCACGCTCCGCTTCATCCAGGAAAGGGATCGCGCGCATGACGTCACTCACAGCCTTTTCGTTCAACGGGATGCAGGCGCCTTTGCGATGGCAGCTCTGATCCCTTCCGAAGCACTGGCCGCGATCTGGCAGCGGCAGCGCGAAATCAGCGCGGATTTGCAACGCGATGGCCTGATGGGCCGCATCCGCAAGAACCACGCGACCAACGGATCGAGCCCCACGCTGTGGCTCCAGGATGACCGAACCACCGCTGCGCACCGCGTGGCTGATGCCTTGTGGGCATGGCCCGACGTCGTAGACCTGGTGAAGGTGGCTATGGTCACCCTGGCCGATTCAGACGATGACACTTTCGACGACTGCCCCGGCGTGGACTACGCTTCTCTCGGGGCTGACGGCGCAGCACGACGATTGGCCATGAGGTCTGAAGTCAAGCGGGATCACCGCGTCCGGCTGGCCGTGCTTAGGCGTGCTGCTGGATGTGAACGACCGTCATGCGGCGAGACCAGGCCCTATGCCGGCTTTCTCGATGTGCACCACATCCTTGGCGTGGAGAAGAGCGACCGAGTTTGGAACTGCGTCGCGCTGTGCCCCAACTGCCACCGCGAAGCGCACGTCTCGCCAACGGCCGAGGCTCTGAACGCAGAGCTCTTGGGCATCGCGCAGCGCTTCGCGCCGCATGCGGCGCCTCCCCCATCAGTGCACCGTTGAGCGAGATGGTGGTTCCAAAATCACCGCTCGGCGGGGCCCGCTTCCAGGCGCTTTCGGCGCTCGATGCTCCTGCGGACGACAGCAACTTCTCTGAAGGCGCCGCGCACCGCGCCGACCAGCGGCGCAAAGTAGAGGCGCAAGACGTCGAGGAAGATTTGCCTGTGGCTAAGCCGACGCATTTTTTCGTGGGGTGGATCTGTCAGCGGAGGATATGCCAGCGCCGGTTGCGCGTCACGTCGTGGTTGCGGCCCACCGCTGCCCGGCTCTGGGCGAAAAGTTCAACTTTGATCGCTACAGAAAACCGATAGTTCAAACTTAGATGAGACAGCGGTTCAAAGCACGCTGACCCGTGACGGGCTAAGCTATTGATTCATGATCGATTTTGAATCTCATGCTGAACGCGAACCGACAGTCGGTTTGCGCTGAGCGATCCGGAACACATGCATCGTGGCCGCCAAGGCGCTTGTCAATGAATAAATGAACAGGCCGTATCCTGCGTATCCCGTCGCGGCGTTTAGCCTCGCGCTATTCGGCCGGCTTTTGCCTCATGCCGCTGCTTGGGACATGGCCGCAGCACTAACGGTGAGCCGGCCGCTACGCCAGCCGTCCCCGCAGCGCACTGTTGATGACGTATGTGTCCCGGTCGTCCACGCGCTCGCGCGGGTTGGAGACGGGCTTCCACGCCGGATACAGGTTGGCGTGGCCTTCATGCACGTGCAGCTCCCAGAACGCGCGCACGAAGCCGCCGATGTAGCCGTACTTGTAGGCGTGCCCGGAGCCCGTGGCTGTCGTGTGGACGGTGCGCTGCTTACTCTGCTCGATCACCCCCGCGGCCAGGCCGGTGGCGATGCGGCCTTCTTCCGTGTTGCCGGGGCGGGCGGTGGCCACCAGCCCGTAATAGTCTTCGGCGACACGGCTGGCAGTGGCTTCGTCCTCGGTCTGGAGGAAGGCCACCACGGATGAGAGG
>NZ_JBFUMO010000237.1:0-8504 GCF_054049355.1 Roseateles sp. P5_E11
CAACGCATCCGATCCTCGCAGTGCCAACAGGCCCTTAGTTTGCGCTGCGACCGCTTCGCTTGCATGACCAAGGTGTGACGCGGCCAGCTCCGCAAAGCTGAGGATGCCCGGCCCGGCCATGGCGGTTAGCGTCGCGATCCTGCATATCAGCGCGGGAGATTGCCATGGACGACGAGAAAGTTTCCCGGCGGGTCAAATGGGGCGTCATCGGGCTGCTGGCGATCTGCGCGGTCCTGGCGCTCACCTTGCTGGCGCCGAACCCGAGAGGCGATTCCGCGCTCTGGTTTGTCGGCCTGCTGGTGCTGATGGCCACCGCGCTGACGCTGACGGCCATCGTCTTCGGCGGCCTCAACCTCAACGACGCCAACGAGGCTTTCGGCCTGCCCTCGGGTTCGGTGCGCACGCTGCTGGCCGTGGGCGTGATGGTGCTGTTCGCGGTGTTCGGCCTCAAGTTCTTCAGCGAAGCGCAAGAAGAGGCCCGCATGCCCCGCCCCGGCGACAAACCCTTCGAGCAGATCGAGGTGCCGCTGGCACGGCTGCCGGACGAGATCACGCGCTACAAGCAGGTGCCTTCGCTGCTGGTCGTCGTCGCCTCACCCGGCCGCGCCGCCTCGGGCACCGATGCCGGCGCCAATGCCAAGCTCAATCTCTACACGCTGGAGTCGCGCCCCTCGGCCAGCGCGATGGACGCGCAAAAGCAGCTGCTCACCGCCATCATCACCCTGCTGACGACGGTGGTGGGCTTCTACTTCGGCAGCAAGAGCGCCGGTGACGGCCTGCGTGCGCGCAACGAGGGCACGCCCGCCGACCCGGCGGCCCCCCAGCGCCAGCAGGCGGCCCTGGCCACCGAGCGCGATGCGCTGGAGGCCCACATCAAGAGCGATCGCGAGACGCTTGAGGGCTTGCGCAACGCGCCGGGTGACGGCGACGCGGCAAGGCGCCAGAAGCTGGACGAGGCGCAGGGCCTGTCGAGCCGCCTGGACGCGCTGCGCGACCAGCTTGCCCGCGCGCTGACCGAGGCCCAGACCCGCCTGGGCGCCATCGCCGCGGCGCCGGCCGGCGGCGAGGCCGCCGCCCGTGACGCAGCCCAAAAGGCACTGGCGCGAGCCAGCACCGAGCTGGATGCGCTGAAGCAGGCCGCCCAGCAGTTCGAGGCCGCCGTCGCCCAGCTGCGCACACCCGCGGCGAAGACGCCTTAAACCCAGGTCAGCGCCACCGCATCCCGCACCGCCCCAACGGCCGGCACGGCAAGCGCCGCCGGGCTGCTGATCCAGCAGAACCAGGTCGGCGCCGACCAGCCCGGCCAGATGCGGGCCTGGCCGGCGTCTTCCATCAGCGTGGCCTGGTCGCGCCGCACCATGCCGGCGCCCATGCCGGCCGCCACCATGCTGCGCACCGCCACCTCGGTGTCGGCCTGCAGGCCCACCTCCAGCACGGCGCCGGCTTGGGCGAACAGCCTTTCCTGGTGGCTGCGCAGGCCGCAGTCGGGCGGCGTTGTCACCCAGGGCAGGGCGGCCAGGCCGGCCAGGTCGGGCGGCAGGCCGCCGTGTATCAGCAGGCGTTGCGGCACCACGGGCACGATCTCGGCGGCCTGCAGGCGCCGCACTTCCAGGCCCTCGATCTCGGCGTGCTCGTGCAGCACGCAGGCGCAGTCCAGCTCGCCTTTGCGCACGGCGGCAATGGCGCGCAGTGACACCAGCTGCTGCAGTTGCAGCTGCACCCCCGGGTGGTGCTCGGCCAGGTGCACGAACACCTCGCCCAGGCGCAGGGCCACCGCGTCGCTGACCGTGCCCATGCGCACCTGGCCGCGCGCCTCGCCGCGGATCTGCGCGGCCGCCGCCTGCATGCCCTGGGCCGCGGCCAGCGTGCGGCGCGCCTCTTCCAGCAGGCGCTCGCCGGCGGCCGTCAGCGCCATGCCGCGGGCGCTACGCTCGAACAGCTTCACACCGAACTCGTCCTCCAGCGCCTTGAGCTGGGCGCTGACCGCCGGCGGGCTGGTGAACACGCGCTCCGCGGCGCGCGTCAGGTTGCCCTCGGTGGCCACGGCGACAAAGGTCTTGAGCTGGTAGATCTCCATGGCCGCCATTCTGCTCAGGGGCGACGGGGCGGGGGTGTGGATTTTCTGAACGGGGCGGTCGGCCGAAACGAATGGATGAAATTGCGCCAGGCGCCGAGAGTGAAGGCATCGACATTCGTCTGGAGACCCTCCATGACCGCCAACACCCGACCCGGCGCCATCACCGCCCTGCTCTTTGCCACCTCCACCTGGGGCAGCCTGTTCCTGATCGGCAAGACCGTCGTCGCCCAGCTCGACCCCGTCTGGTTCACCTTCTCCCGCTACACGCTGGCCACCGCGGTGCTGGCCGTGCTGGTGCACTTCGCCGGCAGCCACCCCTGGGCCAAACTGCGCCGCCACGCGCTGCGCCACAGCCTCGTCGGCCTGGCCGGCTATGGCGTGTTCAGCATCATGGTGTTCCATGGCCTGCGCCTGTCGCTGCCCTCGCACGGCTCCGTCATCATGGCCACCATGCCCTTCACGACCATGGCGCTGCGCTGGGCACTGGACGGCCAACGCCCGCCGCTGCGCGCCCTGCTCGGCGCCGCGCTGGCGCTCGCCGGCGTTGCCACCGTGGCCAACCTGCTGGGCCAGGCCAGCGAGATCAATGCCCGCATGCTGCTGGGCGACGCCATCACGCTGGCCGGCACGCTGGGCTGGGTGCTCTACACCCGTGCCATGGCCAAGGTGCCCGACCACAGCCCGCTGGAGTACACCGCGCTGACGGCCATCGCCGCGCTGCCCGGTCTGGCACTGGTGGCGCTGCTCGCCACGCTGCTGGGCTGGGCCGAGGCGCCGTCGGCCGAGCTGCTTCTGAGCCTGAGCCCGAAGCTGGTCTACATCGCCCTGGTGCCCACCGTGGCTGCCGTGCTGGCCTTCAACGCTGGCGTGAAGAAGCTCGGCGCGCCGCTGGGGACGCTGTTCCTGAACATGGTGCCGGTATCCGTCATCGCCGTGCACGCCGTGATGGGCGAGGCGCCGCATGCCAACGAGATCGCCGGCGCGGCACTGGTGGGCTTCGGCCTGGCGCTGACCGTGTGGGCGCCCAAGCCCGCCGCAGTGCCGGCGCCGCGCGTGGCCCTGGGCAACGCGGCGCCTTGCACACGTTGAAGCCCGCGCTCACCACGCTGTCATGCAGGCGGCCTAGCCTCGGCCCATGCCACCGCTGACCGCTCTCCTGCCCTGGGCCTGTGCCCTGCTTCTCCTGCTTGCCTTGCCGGCCGCCCTCATCGGCCTGCAGGGCAAGCTGCTGTTCGGCCGCACCTGGGTCATCCGCCGCACTGACCCCGGCCCCGCAGCGGCCCGAAGGCGCAGCGAGGCCGTCTGGCTGAATCGCCCCGGCGGCGTGCGCCTGCAGGGCTGGCTGACCCAGCCCGTGGGCGAGGCACCCCGCCGCCTGCTGCTGTGGTTTGGCGGTCGCAACGAAAACGTCGCCTGGACGCCCGACCTCGCCGGCTGGCTGCCCGACGACTGCGCGCTGCTGGCCTTCAACTACCGCAGCCTGGGCGAGAGCGGCGGCTGGCCGTCCGAGGCCGCCTGCGTGGCCGACGCCGAAGCCGCCGCGGCCTGGGGGCTGGCGCGGCTCGGCTTGCCGCCGGGCGCCCTGCACCTGGCTGGCCGCAGCCTGGGCACCGGCGTGGCCATGCAGCTTGCGGCGCGCCTGGCCGCGGCCGGCCGCCCGGTGGCCAGCGTCGCGCTGATCACACCGCTGAAGAGCCTGCGCGCGGTGCTGCGCCGCAACCTGCTGCTCGCGCCGTTGACGCCCTGGCTGCGCTCGCCGCTGGACAGCGTCGCCGCCGCCGGCGCGCTGAACTGCGAGGTGCTGGTGCTGCTGGCCGAGCAGGACCGCCAGGTGCCGCACGCGCATTCACACACCCTCGTGCAGGCCCTGCAGCGCGCCGGCTCGGCCGTCACCGTGCATCAGCTCGCCGGCACCAACCACCGCAGCCTGGCGCGCACGCCCGCGGCGATGCGGCAGCTGGGCGGGTGGTTGCTGGAAGAATCGGCCGCACGATGAAGAAAACCCTGAACGCCCTCGCGGTGGCCACCGCCATGGCCAGCACGCCGGCCCTGGCTGCCGACACCCAGTTCGCCGTCCTCGTGCTGGCCATGCCCACCAAGTACCACTACGAGTACATCCCGGTGGCGCGCGAGAGCTTCGAGAAGCTGGCCAAGCTGCACGCCTTTGACTTTACCTGGACGGCCCAGCCCGGCGCCTTCGAGGGCGACCTGAGCCGGTACGCGGCGGTGGTGCTGCTGAACAGCTCGGGCGAGGAGTTCAACGAGGCTCAGCGCGCCGGCTTCGAGCGCTACATGAAGGCCGGCGGCAACGCCGTCGTCGTGCACCGCGCCATCATCAGCAAGCCGGGCCTGTGGCCCTGGTACGAAAAGCTCGTCGGCCGCTCCTTCGTCATCCACCCCATGCTGCAGACGGCCGTCGTCACCAAGACCGATGCGAACCACCCCGCCACCTTCGGCCTGCCGGACAAATGGATCTGGTCAGACGAGTGGTACGAGTTCAGCAACCCGCACGGCGTGAAGATCAACCCCGTGCTGGCCGTGGACGAGCGCAGCTACGACCCCACCAAGATCTGGCCCGGCCAAGTCGCCAAGGGCATGGGCGCCGACCACCCGGTGAGCTGGTGGCAGGCCTACGAAAAGGGCCGCGTTTTCGTCACGGCGCTGGGGCACAACCAGGCCATGTACCGCGACGGGCGGTACCTGGACCACCTGTGGGGTGGCGTCTGGTGGGCCGCCACCGGACGCTGACGACCCGGGTTCGGCCTATTTCGAGAACCAGCCGGAGATACGCTGCTTGATGCGCAGGAAGAAGCCGGCGCGCTCCACATCGGCCAGAGCGACGACCGGCGCCTCGCCCAGCGTCTTGCCATTGGCCACCGCGACCGCCTTGCCGATCACCGCGCCCTTGGCGATGGGCGCCTCCAGGCCCGGGTTCAGCGTCAGCTCGGTCTTGACCGCGGCGGCCTGGCCCTTGGGCACCACCAGCGTCCACGGCTTGGCCAATCCCGCCGCCACCTCGGGGGCCACGCCGTACACCACCTTGGCGTTGGCCAGCGCAGCGCCCGCCTGGGCCGGCGTGGCTTCCTCGAAATTGGCGTAGCCCCAGTTGAACAACACCCGGKTCTGGTCGGCGCGGGCCTGCTTGCTGTTCGCGTTCATGATGACCGAGATCAG
This sequence comes from Roseateles sp. P5_E11, assembly GCF_054049355.1. Taxonomy (NCBI): domain Bacteria; kingdom Pseudomonadati; phylum Pseudomonadota; class Betaproteobacteria; order Burkholderiales; family Sphaerotilaceae; genus Roseateles; species Roseateles sp. P5_E11. Next base: position 5,252 of record NZ_JBFUMO010000237.1, read on the forward strand.
GCGCATGCCATTGCGCTTGGACGAGGCGGTCAGGCAATAGCCGGCGTCCTCCGTGTGCCCGGTCTTGAGACCGTCGACGGTCGCGTCGGTGTAAAGCAGCGCGTTGCGGTTGCCCTGCTTGATCTTGTTGTACGTGAACTCGCGCTCGGCGTAGATCGGGTAGTACTCGGCGCTGTTGCGGATGATGGCCGCGGCCAGCACGGCCAGGTCCTTCGCCGAGGCCTTGTTGTTGGGGTCGGGCAGGCCCGCGGCGTTTGCAAAGTGCGTCTTCGTCATGCCGAGCTTGGCTGCTTCGGCATTCATCAGGGTGACGAAGCCGGCCTCCGAGCCGCCGACGTGTTCGGCCAACGCCTTGGAGGCGTCATTGCCGCTGGCGATGACGACACCGCGCAGCATGTCCATCAAGGAGGCCTTCTCGTTGAGCGGCACGAACATGCAGCTGTCGCCGTCCTTGCCGCCGCGGCACCAGGCGCTTTCGCTCATGGTGACCATCTCATCGGGCTTGAGCTTGCCGTTCTTGAGGCCCTGCTCCACCAGGTAGCTGGTCATCATCTTGGTGAGCGACGCCGGCGGCAGCGGTTCGTCCGGGTTGGACGACGCGAGCAGCTGGCCCGTGTTGAAGTCCATCAGCACCCACGCCTTGTTCTCGAGCACCGGCACCGACTGCCCGCTCGCGTCGGTCGTCATCGCCTGCTCGGCGGGGGCGGCAGCCTTCTTCGACTTCTTGGCCGCCGCGTGGGGCTTGGCATGCGACGCGGCGCTGGCTAGCCCGGCCGAGCCGATGAGGAGCGCGCTGGCAAGAACGCAGGGGAGCAGATGGGAAATGCGCGGTGTGCGGGTCATGGAGAGATGCTTGCTGAAGAAGCCGGTAGGGTGATGGCGATTAAGTCGCTGATCACTGAAATGGGCGGTTCGTTGTGCTGGCGCGAAGCGCACCCCCGGTGGCCGGTGGGCCGGCCAGGGGCGGCGAAATCGCGCTCGGGATGTCATCGACACGGGTCGTGTCAAGCGATTTGGGCCAATTGTGTCCTCTGGCATGCCCACAACCGCCCTGGCGACGGAGAACTCACGAATCTCTACAACTGCGCCGGCCCGCCATTCACTCAAAGCCATGAGCGCGCACCGCAGGCAAACTGCACCGCAACGAACATCAGCGCGGGCAACCGAGCCCGCCCAACGCATGCAGCGCCGCCCCTTGATCCTGTCGCCCTGGTTGACCCTGCTGACGCCGCTCAGCCAAGCCGCGCCCGCGCCGGCCGTGCTGCCGCTCTGGCCCGAGAGCGTGCCCGCCGCCGTGCGGGCGGATGCCCCCGCCACACGCAGCGACCTCGGCCCCGAGCGCGTGGACGCCAACGGCAGCATCGCCAACGTGTCGGCGCCCACGCTCACCGTGGTGCCGCCCGCCATGGATCGCCCCAACGGCACGGCCGTGATCCTGTGCCCGGGCGGCGGCTACCGCTACCTGTCGTGGCAGCGTGAGGGTGAGCAGTACGCCGCCTGGCTGAGCACGCTGGGCATCACCACCTTCATCCTGAAAAGCCGCCTGCAGGAGTGGGGCCACCCCGCGCCGCTGCAGGACGTGCTGCGCGCCATCCGCCTGGTGCGCTCGCGCGCGGCCGAGTTCAGTGTCGACCCCAAGCGCATCGGCGTGATGGGCAGTTCCGCCGGCGGCCACCTGGCGGCCAGCGCCAGCACGCTGTTCGACCATGCCGACGGCCGCACCGGCGCAGCGCTGGACAGCGTCAGCGCCCGGCCCGACTTCGCCGTCCTCGTCTACCCCGTCATCACGATGACCGACCCCGCCGCCCACCCCGGCTCGCGCCGCGCGCTGCTCGGTGCCGAGCCCGGCCCCGCGCTGCTGGCGCTGACCTCGCTGGAGCAGCAGGTGACGGCCGCCACCCCGCCCACGGTGCTGCTGCACACGCAGGGCGACAAGACCGTGCCGGTGCTRAACAGCATCCTGTACTACCAGGCTCTCACCCGCGCCGGCGTGCCGGCCGAGCTCTACCTGTTCGAGCAGGGCGGGCATGGCATCGKCATGCGGGACGGGTTGGGCACGGCGTCGGCGTGGCCGAGGCGGGTGGAAGACTGGCTGCGCCAGCGGGGGTTGTTGGGTGCGGCGGGGCGGTGAGGCGACCCGCATGGCGTGAACATCAACGCCGTGCTGGCCGTCACAAAGTGCGCTTACGGCAATGGCTTGAGACCCAGCTCTTTCAGGAAGGCGTTGTGCCTTTGTTTGGCATCCGTGATGGCGCGCTCCACTTGAACCAACTCGGCGTGCACCGCATCCAGGTCGATCTCCGCCTCACCCACGGCGGTGCTGACATACCGTGAGATGTTCAGGTTGAAGTCGTTCTTCTCGATCTCTTCCATCGCCACCCGGCGGGCGTACCTCGGCGCTTCCTTGCGGAACTGGTAGGTCTCGATGATCTTGGCAATGTGCGCCTCGGTCAGCTGGTTCTGCCGCTTGCCTTTGACGAAGTGCTCCGCCGCGTTGATGAACAGCACGTCATCCGGCTTCTTGCACTTCTTCAGCACCAGGATGCACACCGGAATGCCGGTGGAATAGAACAGGTTGGACGGCAGGCCGATCACCGTGTCGATGTGCCCATCCTTCAGCAGCTTGGTGCGGATGCGCTCCTCCGCCCCGCCGCGGAACAGCACACCGTGCGGCAGGATGATGGCCATCACGCCCTCGGGCTTCAGGAAGTGGAAGCCGTGCAGCAGGAAGGCGAAGTCCGCCGCCGACTTCGGCGCCAGGCCATGGTTCTTGAAGCGCACGTCGTCCGCCAGCGCGTCGCKGTTTTCCCAGCGGTAGCTGAAGGGCGGGTTGGCGACGATGGCGTCAAACGCCGGCTTTTTCGCCGGGTTCAGCTCGCGCAGCAGCTCCCAGTCGTTGGTCAGCGTGTCGCCGTGGAAGATCTCGAACTCGGTGTCCTTCACCCCGTGCAGCAGCATGTTCATGCGCGCCAGGTTGTAGGTGGTGATGTTCTTTTCCTGGCCATAGATCTTGCCGATGCCGTGCGGCCCCATGCGCTTGCGCACATTCAGCAGCAGCGAGCCCGAGCCGCAGGCGAAGTCCATCACGCTGTCCAGGCGTGCCTTCTTGCCCGTGGCCGGCTCCTGGCTGTCGAGCGTGACGATGGTGGCGAGAACGTCCGAGATTTGGTACGGCGTGTAGAACTCGCCAGCTTTCTTCCCTGAGCCGGCCGCGAACTGGCCGATCAGGTACTCGTAGGCATCGCCCAAAAGG
>NZ_JBFUMO010000238.1:0-8481 GCF_054049355.1 Roseateles sp. P5_E11
GTTGAGCGCAGGCGTCATTGGGGGGTGCAGCAGGAGTTGTGCTCACGGGGTCCCCGGTTCGTGATCGCTCTGTGAAGCCTTTCACAAAAACAATCTACGCGGGCGCCCGCAAGCAATAGCCCGTGATTATAAAGCCTCCCCGGTCTCCCGACCGGCGGAGGTCATCCCTCAATGAGCAATGCTGCCAGAACGTTGCGGCCTTCACTGGCAAGCACGTTGTAAGTGCGGCAAGCGGCTGCGTTGTCCATGACTTCGAAGCCGATGCGCGCTTCAACCAGCCCACGCCACAGGGCCGGGCTCGGGAAACGCAACCGGGCGCCGCTGCCGAAGACGACCAGTTCGGGGTTCAAGGCCTTGATCGCTTCGAAATGTGCAGGCTGAAGTTCCTCGAAGCGCGAAGGCGCCCAGGCAGCCACGTCGCCTTTCCAGGGGACCAGGACACTCGCCGTGTGCGGCCGGCCGTTGACCCAGACCCCCTGGGCGTCATGGCGCGAAATGCTGTTGCCGCCTTGCGGCTCGTCAAGCTGGAACTTCATCGGGAAAAGGTGCGAAAAGCCGGGCGCGAGTGTCGCGCAGAACGGCAGGCCGCATGCCCGGGCCTTGCTTAAACTCCAAGATCCCCCTTTTTGCACCTTCTTGCACTGCAGCATTGCTGCGCCGGAGCCCCTTTTGAAGCCCATCGCCAAGTCCAGCAAGCTCGCCAGCGTCAKCTATGACATCCGCGGCCCCGTGCTGGACAAGGCGCGCCAGATGGAGGAAGAGGGCCAGAAGATCATCAAGCTGAACATCGGCAACACGGCGGTGTTCGGCCTGACGCCGCCGGACGAGATCGTGCAGGACATGATCCGCAACCTCGGCGACGCCGGCGGCTACACCGACAGCAAGGGCCTGTTCGYGCCGCGCAAGGCGGTGGTGCACTACACGCAGCAGCAGGGCGTCAAGGGCGTGACGGTGGACGATGTCTACCTGGGCAACGGCGCCTCCGAGCTGATCCAGATGGCGATCAACGCCCTGGTCAACGATGGTGACGAGATCCTGATCCCGGCGCCCGATTTCCCGCTCTACACCGCCGTCGTCGGCTTGTCGGGCGGCAGGCCGGTGCACTACCGCTGTGACGAGGGCGCCGGCTGGCTGCCCGACCTGGCCGACATCGAGGCCAAGATCAGTCCGCGCACCCGCGGCATCATGGTCTGCAACCCGAACAATCCGACCGGCGCGCTGTACCCGGACGACCTGCTGCTGGGCATCATCGAACTGGCCCGCAAGTACCAACTCGTCATCTTTGCCGACGAGATCTACGACAAGACGCTGTACGACGGCAACACCCATACCGCCATGGCGTCGCTGGCCGATGACGTGCTGTTCATCACCTTCAACGGCCTGTCCAAGAACTACCGTGCCTGCGGCTACCGTGCCGGCTGGATGATCGTCAGCGGCGAGAAGCGCCATGCCCGCGACTACATCGAGGGCCTGAACATGCTGGCGTCCCTCCGCCTGTGCTCCAACACGCCGGGTCAATTGGCGATCCAGACGGCCCTGGGCGGCTACCAAAGCATCAAGGACTTGGTCGCGCCGACCGGGCGCCTGTGCCACCAGCGCGACCTGGCCTATGAGCTGCTGACGCAGATCCCGGGCGTCAGCGTCGTCAAGCCCAAAGCGGCCCTCTACATGTTCCCGAGGCTGGACCCCAAGGTCTACCCAATAGCCGATGACCAGCAGTTCGCCTACGAGCTGCTCGCCGAGGAGAAGGTGCTGATCGTCCAGGGCACCGGTTTCAATTGGCCCGAGCATGACCACTTCCGCCTCGTCTTTTTGCCCAATGTGGATGATCTGCGTGAGGCCATTGGCCGCATCGACCGTTTCCTGGCCGGCTACCGCCGCCGCCACACTTCCTGATTTCCTGTCCTGAGAGCCCTGCGATGAAAGCGATTCAAGTTGGCCTGATCGGCCTCGGCACCGTCGGTGCCGGCACCTTCCACGTCTTGCAGCGCAACCAGGCCGAGATTCGCGGCCGCGCCGGCCGGGGCATCGAGATCGCGATGGTGTCCGCCCGCAACGCCGAGCGCGCCAAGGCCTACCAGGCCATCGTGGGTGACGGCGTGCCCTGCGTCGGTGACGCGCAGCAGCTCGTCAACAACCCGGATATCGACATCGTCGTCGAGCTGATCGGCGGCATCGAGCCGGCCCGCAGCCTCGTGCTGCAGGCGATTGCCAACGGCAAGCATGTCGTCACCGCCAACAAGGCCCTGCTGGCCCTGCACGGCACTGAGATCTTCGAAGCGGCGCGCGAGAAGGGCGTCGTCGTCGCCTTCGAGGCGGCCGTGGCCGGCGGCATCCCCATCATCAAGGCGCTGCGCGAAGGCCTGACGGCCAACCGCATCGAGTGGATCGCCGGCATCATCAACGGCACCACCAACTTCATCCTGTCGGAGATGCGCGGCAAGGGCCTGGACTTCGCCACCGTGCTGAAGGAAGCGCAACGCCTGGGCTATGCCGAGAGCGACCCGACCTTCGACATCGAAGGCGTGGACGCGGCCCACAAGCTGACCCTGATGAGCGCCATCGCCTTCGGCGTGCCGGTGCAGTTCGACAAGGCCCACGTCGAGGGCATCAGCAGCCTGCAGGCCACCGACATCAAGTACGCCGAGCAGCTCGGCTACCGCATCAAGCTGCTGGGCATCACGCGCCGTCGTGACAATGGCATCGAGCTGCGCGTCCACCCGACGCTGATCCCATCCAGCCGCCTGATCGCCAACGTCGAAGGCGCGATGAATGCCGTCGTCGTGCAGGCCGATGCCGTCGGTACGACGCTCTACTACGGCAAGGGTGCCGGCGCCGAGCCGACCGCGTCGGCCGTCGTCGCCGACCTGGTGGACGTGACCCGCCTGCACACGGCCGACCCCGACCACCGTGTGCCGCACCTGGCCTTCCAGCCCGACGCGATGAGCGACACACCCATCCTCGAGATGGCCGACGTGCACACGGCCTTCTACCTGCGCCTGGTCGTGGCCGACCAGCCGGGCGTGCTGTCGCGCATCACCACCATCCTGGCCGAGCACGACATCTCCATCGACGCCGTGCTGCAGCGCGAGTCGGGCGAAGGCGAGCGCCAGACCGACCTCATCATCCTGACGCACGACACGGTGGAAGGCCGCATGAACGAGGCCCTGGCCAAGATGCAGGGCCTGCCCACCGTGCTCGCCCCCATCGTCCGCATCCGCAAGGAAGAGCTCGCCTGAGCCTGAACTGACATGAAGTACATCTCCACCCGCGGCGACCAGACCGAGCGCGGCTTCTCCGACATCCTGCTCGAAGGCCTCGCTCCCGACGGCGGCCTTTACCTGCCCAAGGCCTACCCGAAAGTCGACGCCGCCACGCTCACTCGCTGGCGCGGCCTGGCCTATGCCGACCTGGCCTTCGAGATCCTGTCGCTCTATATCGACGACATCCCCGCCGACGACCTGCGCGCCATCACGCGCAAGGTCTACACAGCCGAAGTGTTCGGCACCGAGCAGATCACGCCGCTCACCTGGCTGGGCGACCACATCGCGCTGCAAGGCCTGTCCAACGGCCCGACGCTGGCCTTCAAGGACATGGCCATGCAATTGCTGGGCGCGCTGTTCGAGTACGAACTCGGYCGTCGCGGCGAGACGCTGAACATCCTGGGCGCAACGTCCGGCGACACCGGCAGCGCCGCCGAGTACGCCATGCGCGGCAAAAAGGGCGTCAATGTCTTCATGCTCAGCCCCAACGGCCGCATGAGCCCCTTCCAGCAGGCGCAGATGTTCAGCCTGCAAGACGAGAACATCCACAACATCGCCATCGATGGCGTATTCGACGACTGCCAGGACATCGTCAAGGCCGTGTCCAACGACCTCGCCTTCAAGCGCGAGCACCGCATTGGCACGGTCAACTCCATTAACTGGGCGCGCCTGCTGGCCCAGGTCGTCTACTACTTCGCCGGCTATTTCCAGGCGACGAAGAGCAACGCCGAGAAGATCAGCTTCACGGTGCCGAGCGGCAACTTCGGCAACGTCTGTGCCGGCCACGTGGCGCGCATGATGGGCCTGCCCGTCAAGCAGCTGGTTGTCGCGACCAACGAGAACGATGTGCTGGACGAATTCTTCCGCACCGGCGCCTACCGCCCGCGCAGCACGGCCGACACGCACGAGACGTCCAGCCCGTCGATGGACATCTCCAAGGCGAGCAATTTCGAGCGCTTCGTCTTCGACCTGCTCGGCCGCGACGGTGGTCGCGTGAAGCAGCACTTCGGCGCCAGCCAGTTCGAGCTGGGCGGCGGCGAGCATGCCGACATCGCCGGCTTCGGCTTCGTGTCCGGCCGCAGCACGCATGCCGACCGTGTGGCAACCATCCGCCGCTGCCATGCCGAGCACGGCGTCATCATCGACCCGCACACCGCCGACGGCCTCAAGGTGGCGCTGGAGAAGCGCGATCCCAACGTCACGATGCTGGTGCTGGAGACGGCCCTGCCGGCCAAGTTCGCGGCAACCATCCACGAGGCCCTGGCCATCGAGCCGCCGCGGCCCGCCGGGCTGGAAGGCATCGAAGAACTCCCCAAGCGCGTGAAGGTCATGCCGGCCGATGTAGGCCAGGTGAAGGCCTACATTCACGCCCATGTCTGAAGCCCCCAGGAAGCCGCTGATCCCGTTGGACGAGGCGCTGGCCGCGCTGCTGGCGCAGGTCCAGCCGCTGGCTGAACGCGAAACGCTGGCGACGAGCGCTGCCGTAGACCGCGTGCTGGCTGCGAACCTGATCTCGCCGGTGGACGTGCCACCGGCCGACAACTCGGCGATGGACGGCTATGCCCTGCGCGCCGCCGATGCGGGCCAGGCATTGCCTGTCACGCAGCGCATTCCCGCCGGCAGCGTGCCCGCACCGCTGCCACCCGGCGAGGCGGCGCGCATCTTCACGGGCGCCCATGTGCCACCGGGTGCGGACACCGTCGTCATGCAGGAGTTCACCGAGCTGGTGGGCGACAAGGTCAGCGTGACCCAGCCCGTCACCGCCGGCGCCAACGTGCGCCTGCGTGGCGAGGACGTGCGCGCCGGTTCGGTCGTGCTGCCTGCGGGCACGCGGCTGGACGCGGTCTCCGTCGGGCTGGCCGCGACCGCTGGCGCCGCCGAGCTGACCGTCACCCGCCGACCGCGTGTCGCACTGTTCTCCACCGGCGATGAACTCGTCATGCCCGGCGAGCCGCTGCCGCCCGGTGCCATCTACAACTCCAACCGCTTCACGCTGCGTGCCTTGCTCGAAAGCCTGGGCTGCGAGGTCATCGACCTTGGCATCGTGCCCGACCGCCTCGATGCGACCCGCGCCGCGCTGCGCGAAGCCGCATCCCGGGCCGACGTCATCCTGACCTCGGGGGGCGTGTCCGTCGGCGAGGAAGATCATCTGCGCCCCGCCGTGCAGGCTGAGGGCCAGCTAGACCTGTGGGCCATCGCCATCAAGCCCGGCAAGCCCTTCGCCTATGGCCGCGTGGGTGAGGCGCATTTCATCGGTCTGCCCGGCAACCCGGTTTCCAGCCTGGTGACCTTCCTGGTCCTCGTGCGACCCTTCCTGCTGAAGTTGCAAGGCGCTGCGCGCCTGACGCCGCGGGGCTATCGGCTGGCGGCCGGCTTTGACTGGCCCAAGCCCGACAAACGCCGCGAGTTTCTGCGGGTGCGTCTGGACGAAGAGGGCGGCCTGGCGATGTTCTCCAACCAGAGCAGCGGCGTCTTGACCTCGGCGTTCTGGGCCGACGGCCTGCTCGACAACCCCGCCGGCCAGGCCTTCAAGGCCGGCGACGCGGTGCGCTTCATTCCGTTCGCGGAGCTGCTGGCGTGAGCATCACGGTCCGACTGCGGTTCTTTGCGTCGCTGCGCGAGAAGCTGGGCGAGGGCGAAGCGATCACCTTGCCTGAGGGCAGCACCGTCGCCGTGGCGCGCGAGTCGCTGCAGGCACGTGGTGGCATCCATGCTGAGGCTCTGGCATGTGGTCGCGCAGTGCGCGCAGCGTTGAACCAGAAGATGTGCGCCGAATCCGCCGTACTGTCGGACGGCGACGAGCTGGCCTTCTTTCCTCCCGTCACTGGAGGCTGACGTGCAGGGCCTGCATCTGACGGCCGACCTGCACGGCGTCGACCCGGCGCTGGCGGTCATGCGCGACGCCGACGCGCTCGCCGCGCTGTGCCGCGACGCAGTGACCCGTTCAGGGCTCACCGGCGTCGCCGAACTCTTCCACCGCTTCGCACCCAAGGACGAGCAGAGCGGCGTCACCGGCGTCGTGTTGCTGGCTGAATCGCATCTGGCCGTGCACACCTGGCCCGAGCTGGGCGGTGTGACGCTGGACGTCTATGTCTGCAATTAYGGCGCCGACAACAGCGCCAAGGCCGAGGCCCTGCTCGATGCCTTGCTGAAGGCGTTCGCGCCGCGCGAGACGGCAGTTCAAAGGCTGAGCCGCGCGGCCGCCTCAATGCCCGCGGTGTAGGCCTCCTCGAACACCGAGTACCCCGCCAGGTCGCTGTGTGCGAACACGACGCGGCCGCGCTGGGCGTTCAGCGCGGCCAGCTCGGCCGAGCCACGCAGGCCAGGTGCGGGGATGCTCATCGCATGGCCGAAGCGGCAGAGGTCGATGCGCTCGAGCTTGGCCGGCAGGTCCGGGTGGGTCTGGGCCAGCTCCTGGGTGACGATCCYGGCCCAGTGCTGCCAGGGCTGCTTCAGCAGCTCGCCACGCTGGCTTTCGGGCAGGGCGAGGTAGGCCGTCAGCACCGGCGGGCGCGGCGTCGGGTCGCGCGACTGGTGGCGGTCGTCGACATAGCCCAGGGCGGTGCTGCCGTAGCGCACGTTGTCCCAGGACGGCGGCGCGCCGGCGCGCTGCAGCAGCGGCTCGCGCAACGCGAGATTGGCCGTCAGCCAGGGGGCGTGGGCCTGCTTCAGCGAGCGCAGGGCGTCAGGCGGCGCGGCCAGCAGCCGGGCCGACACGAACAAGGGCGCGGCCATGACGACGGCGCGGGCGGTCCAGCGTTCGGGCGCGCCGGTCGCCTCGTTCCAGGCCAGCAGTTCGACGCCCTGGCGCTGCTCGGTCACGCGCAACACCGTGCGGCCCAGGTGGATGCGCTCGCGCAGCGGCGCGGCGATGTGGGCGCTGAGCCAGCCATTGCCTTCGGCCCATGTCAGCACCGGCTCGCGCTCGGCCGCCTCGTCACCGGGCGCATGGAAGCCATGGCGGCTGGCGAAATAGTGCAGACCGGCCCAGGCCGAGACGGTGCTGTCCCCGGCGCCGAAGTCGTCGCGGCAGCAGTAGTCGAGATACCAGCGAAGCCGGGTATCGTTCAGGCCGGCGGTGTCCAGCCAGGTGGCGAAGGTCTGGGCGTCGAGCGTGGCATGGCCGGCGGTCCAGCGGGCGCGGTGGCTGGGCATGGCAAAGCCGAGCTCGCGCTGGGCCTGGGTGACCAGGGCGGAGAAGCGCCGGTACTGCGCTAGCGACTGCGCGCCCTCCGGCGGCGGCAGCAGGCCCTCGCGCCATTCGCCGTCGATGAAGAGGCGCTCCTGCGGGCTGTGGCAGAGGTGGCGCTCGTCCCAGACCGTGCGGCCGAGTTGTTCACGGGCCAGGCCCAGCTCGTGCAGCAGCTCATTGACTTCACGCGCCTGGGCGCCGGGCAGCGGCAGGTAGTGAGCGCCGAGGGGGCAGGGCGCGCCGGCCAGCACGTGGCCACGGCTGTTGCCGCCGGCCTGGTCTTCGAGGTCGAGCAGGGCGAAGTCGTCGATGCCGCGCCGGGCCAGCGCACGCGCGCAGGCCAGGCCGGCGACGCCAGCGCCGACGATGAGCACGCCCGTGGTCTTCAGCGGCCCGTCGGCCTTCGGTCTTTCGCCCCGCAGCCGATGGCCGCGCTCGGGATGGGTGCCGACCCAGCCGCCCTGCAGGGCCGGCGCGTCGGGCGTGCAGCCGCCGGCCAGCAGGCCGAGCAGCAGCGCCCGGCGGGAGGGGCCGGTGGTTTCGACGCGGGGAAAAGAGGGCTGGGGCGGGCGCAAGGGCGGCAGGGTAGCAGCCTGCGCCGTCGCCTCGCCCGTCAGCTCGCCACGGGCTTCACATCGTCGCCATCACTGTTTGAGCGCCATTCGCGCAGCTCTTCGGCCAATACCGGGTGGTGGTCGGCCGCGGCGCGCTGCATCAGCGCCTCGACATTGGCTTCGGTCACATGCTCGTGGCCGACGCCGTGGACGAGGTTGTCATAGATGCTGTCAATATTCCTGGCATCGGTGCCGGGCGGCGTCGACGGCAGGTCGACCTGGGCCAGGGCTTCGGGCTTCAGGGTGGCAGTCTGCATGGGTGGCTCCTGCGCCAGCGTCTTTTGCCGGCGATCCGATCTTCCGGCAAAAGGCGCGCCTAGTGAACCTGGCCCCACTCGGTTTCAAACTCTTGCACCAGCACCTGGTTGCTGAGGCGATTCACCTCGGTCGGTACCCGCGCCATGTCGGGCGG
>NZ_JBFUMO010000239.1:0-8349 GCF_054049355.1 Roseateles sp. P5_E11
CCCCGTGATGGGGTATATCAGCGACAACTTCTACAACACGCGATTGGGCCGAAAGTTCGGGCGCCGGCGTTTTTTCATCTTGACGGGCATACCCCTGGTGCTGCTCTATCCACTGATGTGGATCGAGGGTTTCGGGTTCTGGTACTACCTGAGCATGTATGCCCTCTTCGAGCTGGTCTATACCTCGATCATGGTGCCGTATGAAACCCTGGCGACCGAGATGACCACGGATTTTTCGGCCCGCTCCAAACTCACCGGCGCCAAGGCCATGTTCGGCAAGGCGGCCAACTTCCTGGCCGCCTTCATCCCGGCCCAGCTCTTCCTGGTCTACAGCAAGGAATCGGCCACGCCCTTCCTGCTGACCGGCATCATCTACGCCCTCATCATGTGCGGCGCCATGACTGCCCTCTACCTCTCCTCTTGGGAGCGGCCCGTGCATGAAGTGGTGCAGGAGCGTGCCGGCAGCCTGGGCCAGGCGCTCAAGAAACTCGGCATGGACATGCTGTCCACCTTCCATCTGAAGATCTTCCGCAAACACCTCGGCATGTATCTGCTGGGGTTTGGGGCGGAATGGTTGTTTGCTTCGATATTTACCTATTTCATCGTCTTCTGCATGGGGCAGGACAAGGCCGTTGTCGGCTACCTGAACAGCTTCAGCTCGGTGATGCAGCTGATATCCACCATGCTATTCATCGGCCTGTGCATCAAGTTCGGTTTTGCGCGACCCTACCGTATTGCCCTGCTCATCGTTTGCGGCAGCGTGCTGGCCTATACCGCGCTGTTCTACCTGGGTTGGAGCAAGCAGACCACGGCCATCGCCCTCTTCGCCGTCACGGCCGTGTTCGGCCTGGGCACCGGCGGGGTCTACTACATCCCCTGGACGGTCTACACCTTCCTGGCCGACGTCGATGAGGTGCTGACCGGGCGGCGGCGCGAAGGCATCTATGCCGGCGCCATGACCTTCGCAGGCAAGATCACGCGCTCGGCTGTCGTCTTTGTCATGGGCTGGATCCTCGGCCAGTTCGGCTTCCTTTCCGGCCAGGCCACACAGCCGGAGAGCGCGATCAACGCCATCGTCGGCATCTTCACGCTGGGCGTCATCGGCTTGGCGCTGGGCGGCATCTACTACACCACCCAGATGAAGCTCGACCGCAAGAACCACGCCGTCTTGCTGGAAGAAATCGCCCGCATCAAGGCCGGCGGCCGCATCGCCGACGCCCCTGCGCAGGCGCGCGCCGTGGCCGAGGAACTGACAGGCTGGAAGTACGAGCAGTGCTGGGGCAACAACGCCCTGGCGCCGGCGGGGGCGAAACCGCCGGTACGGGCCTGAGAGGCGGAAAGCACAGCCCAAACACAGCGCCGCGAGTACGGGTTCCTAGAATCCGGCATGCATCCCAAAGATCTCACGGCCGATATCGCCATCATCGGCGGCGGCCCTGCCGGGCTGATGGCGGCCGAAGTGCTGGCCGCCGCCGGCCTGGCGGTCACCGTCTTCGACGCCAAGCCCAGCGTGGGCCGCAAATTCCTGCTTGCCGGCAAGGGCGGCCTCAACCTGACCCATTCCGAGCCCTTCGAGCCTTTTGTCGGCCGCTTCGGTGAGCGCGCCGCGCAGATCGAGCCGCTGTTGCGCGCCTTTGACGGCGACGCGCTGCGCGACTGGGCCTCGGGACTGGGCGTCGAGACCTTCGTCGGCACCTCGGGCCGCGTGTTTCCGAAAGACCTGAAGGCTGCGCCGCTGCTGCGCGCCTGGCTGCACCGCCTGCGCGCGGCCGGCGTGAAGTTCGCGATGCGGCACCGCTGGACGGGCTGGACTGACGATGGCGCGCTGCGCTTGGACACGCCCGACGGTGAACGCCTGGTGACACCACGCGCCACGCTGCTCGCGCTGGGTGGCGCTTCCTGGCCCCAACTCGGCTCGGACGGCGACTGGGTCGAGCGGCTCGCTGCGCGGGGCGTGGACATCGCGCCGCTGCATCCCGCCAATTGCGGCTTCGACGTGGGGCCCACCGCGGCCCACGCCGACGGCCCCGGCTGGAGCGAACGCTTTGCCACCGAGTTCGCCGGCCAACCGATCAAGCCGGTCGCACTCGAGACCGAAGGCTTCGCGAATCGCGCCGGCGAGTTCGTCTTCACGGCCACAGGCATCGAGGGCTCGTTGGTGTATGCAGCGAGCAGCACATTGCGCGAGCAGATCGCGCGTGAMGGCGTCGCCACGCTGCACCTGGACCTGCTGCCCCAGTTGGCGCCCGAGCGCGTGCTCGCCGAGGTCAGGCACCCGCGCGGCAGCCGGTCCCTGTCCTCGCACCTGAAGAGCCGCCTGCACCTGAACCCACTCAAGCTCGGCCTGCTGCACGAGTTGCTGACGCGTGAGCAGATGCTGGACGCCACTACGCTGGCTGCCGCGCTGAAGCATCTGCCGCTGACGCTGCACGCGCCCCGCCCCGTGGCCGAAGCCATCAGCACGGCCGGCGGCGTGYGCTTCGAGGCGCTGACCGGTGGCCTGATGCTGACCGCCCTGCCCGGCGTTTTCGTCGCCGGCGAGATGCTGGATTGGGAGGCGCCCACCGGCGGCTATCTGCTGACGGCCAGCATGGCAAGCGGGCGCGCGGCAGCAGCCGGGCTTGCGGCTTGGCTGACGTCCTGACAGTCACAGCTGGTTGCAATCCGACCGGCAGGCATCCCTAGCCCTTGGGTGCCACGGGGACGGAGTGAGCCGAAGCGACTCCTAGACTCCGCCGTCCCTGCTAACGCCACATCTCATGACGTCCCTGCGCCTCGCCATCCTGGCCCTGAGCCTGACCGCCGCGTTCGCCCACCTCCCGGCATCGGCCGACGCGACCTTGCCGCCCATTTCCCTGGGCATGCCCAATGCGTCCAACCTGTACGGGCTGGAACTGAACCAGTGGTTTGTTGCCACCAACGAGGCCACGGCCGGCACGATCATCGACGGCACGCTCAGCCAGGACGGCGCCTGGTTGAACTTTCCGTCCGCTGCCCAGCTGAGCCGCAGCGCGACTGACTCGCAAGCCGTCCATGACAAGCTGGCCTCGGCCTTCGCCCGCGTCGGACCGACCAGCCTCGGTGCGTCGGCCTCCGCGCTGGCTCCGTTGAATCCGACCGCCATCAGCAGCGTTGCAGTCGGCCATTCCTTCGTGGGCTACTGGGCCATGCTGGACCAGGACACGACCGTTCAGTTTGACCTGAAGCTCGATGGCCATCTGGCGACGACGGGTGACCGCGCCCTGGGCGCCGACCGCTCGGGCGCTGCCGTCACCGCGTTCGTCGTCGGCTCGCAAGCCAACTTCACGGCCGAAAGCCAGTACGCCTTGTTAAAGACCGCGGGGCTCGATGCCTTCGAAGTCGGGGGCGATCCCCTGCTGCAGCAACTCATCGCTGCCCACCCCAGCACGCAGACCCATCTCGACGTGTTCGGTGCGCAAAGCGGCACCATGGGCCGCTCGCTGGACGTCGACACCACCCTCCACGTGAGCGCCAATGGCACGCGGATCGACTGCCAGACCCCCATCTCGCCCGCCTGCGGCCGCTACTTCTACATGGTAGGCGCCTTCCTGTTCACGGGTGCGCAGAACGGCGCCGCGGCCGACTTCTCGCACACGCTCGACGTCACGAGCATCCGCATCGGCAACGACGCGGCACAGCCCTTCACTGCCGTCTCAGCCGTGCCCGAGCCGGCATCGGCTGCGATGCTTGTGGCCGGCCTCATCGGCCTGGGTCTTGCCACGCGCCGCCGCCTGCGCTGCTGACACTCAGGGCCCGCCGGTCCGCGGCAGCGGGCGGCGCCCTGCGCGACGGAAAACCTGGAGAAGTCGCGCGACGGGTTTCAGGTATCCCGTTGCAGGAAACCCGTGTGGGAAAATCGCAGGCTTTTCGCCCGATTTCCAGAGCCCGTTTTGGACAACAAGCTGATCGTTTCCCAGATTGCCGCCGAACTGAAGGTTCGGCCCGCCCAGGTGCAGGCTGCCGTCGAGCTGCTGGATGGCGGGGCCACCGTGCCCTTTATCGCCCGCTACCGCAAGGAGGCCACCGACGGTCTCGACGACATCCAGTTGCGTGAGCTCGACGCCCGCCTGGCGTACTTGCGTGAACTGGCCGAGCGCCGCGAGGCGGTGCTCAAGTCCATCGCCGAGCAGGGCAAGCTGACGCCGGAGCTCGAAGCCGCCATCCGCACGGTACCGACCAAGCAGGAGCTGGAAGACCTCTACCTGCCTTACAAGGTCAAGCGTCGCACCAAGGGCCTGATCGCCCGTGAGGCGGGGCTGGAGCCGTTGGCGGACAAGCTCTTCGCAGACCCATCACTGACGCCGCTCGATGAAGCCGCGAGCTTCATCAACGCCGAGGCCGGTTTTGCCGATGCCCACGCGGTGCTGGATGGCGTGCGCGACCTGCTTGCCGAGCGCTGGGCCGAGGATGCCGTGCTGGTGGGAAAGTTGCGCGGGTGGCTGTGGGACGTCGGTCTCTTCCAGTCCAAGCTGATGGACGGCAAGAGCCCGGACACGCCGGACAACGCCAAGTTCCGCGACTACTTCGACTACGCCGAAACCATCAAGACGGTGCCGTCGCACCGCGCGCTCGCCGTCTTTCGCGGGCGCACGCTAGAACTGTTGGATGCCAAGCTGGTGCTGGACGAAGAAGTCGTCGCCGGCCAGCCCACCCTCGCTGAAGGCCGCATCGCGAGCCACCTCGGCTGGCGCCATGCCAACCGCCCCGGTGACACGCTGATCCGCAAGACCGTGGGCTGGACCTGGAAGGTCAAGCTGTCGCTGAGCCTGGAGCGCGACCTGTTCGCCCGACTGCGCGAGGCGGCGGAAGCGACCGCCATCAAGGTCTTCGCCGAGAACCTGCGCGACCTGCTGCTGGCCGCACCCGCCGGCAAGCGCGTCGTCATGGGGCTGGACCCGGGCATCCGCACCGGCGTGAAGGTGGCGGTCGTCTCCGACACCGGCCGCGTGCTGGACACCTCCACCGTCTACCCGCATGAGCCCCGCCGCGACTGGGATGGCAGCCTGCACACGCTGGCCAAGCTTTGCGCCACGCACGGCGTCAACCTGATCGCCATCGGCAATGGCACGGCCAGCCGCGAGACCGACAAGCTGGCCGGCGAGCTGATCAAGAAGCTACAGGCGCTGGACGCCTCGGTGCAGATCGAGCGCGTCGTCGTCAGCGAGGCGGGCGCTTCGGTCTACTCGGCGTCGGAGTTCGCTTCCAAGGAGCTGCCCGACCTGGACGTGAGCCTGCGCGGCGCCGTATCCATCGCGCGCCGCCTGCAGGACCCGCTGGCCGAACTGGTCAAGATCGACCCCAAGAGCATCGGCGTCGGTCAGTACCAGCACGACGTGAACCAGAGCGAGATGGCGCGCACGCTGGACGCCGTCGTCGAGGACTGCGTGAACAAGGTCGGTGTGGACCTGAACACCGCCTCGCAGGCCCTGCTGGCCCGMGTGTCGGGCCTGTCGGCGTCGGTCGCCAGCAGCATCGTGYGCTGGCGCGACGCGAATGGCGCCTTCAAAAGCCGCCAGCAATTGCTGGACGTCAGCGGCCTCGGCCCCAAGACCTTCGAGCAGGCGGCAGGCTTTTTGCGCATCCGTGGCGGCGACAACCCATTGGACTTCAGCGGCGTCCACCCCGAGACCTATCCGCTGGTCGAGAAGGCGCTCAGCATCCTCAAGCGCCCGGCCGCTGACGTCGTCGGCCGCAGCGAGGTGCTGCGTACGCTCAAGCCCGAACTGCTGGCCGACGAGAAGTTCGGCCTCATCACCGTCAAGGACGTGCTGGCCGAGCTGGAAAAGCCCGGCCGCGACCCGCGCCCCGACTTCAAGGTGGCCCGCTTCAATGACGGCGTCGAAGACGTGAAGGACCTGCAGCCCGGCATGCTGCTCGAAGGTACGGTCAGCAACGTCGCGCAGTTCGGCGCCTTCGTCGACCTGGGCGTGCACCAGGACGGCCTGATCCATGTCAGCCAGCTGTCCAACAAGTTCGTCAGCGATGCGCGCGAGGTGGTCAAGACCGGCGACATCGTCAAGGTCAAGGTGCTGGAAGTGGACCTGGCGCGCCAACGCATTTCCCTGACGATGAAGCTGGACACCCAGGCACCGCGAGGCCCGAAGCCGGACAACAACTTCCGCCCCGCGGCGCGCAACGAACGTGGCCCGCGCCAGTCTCAGGACTCCCAGGCCCCTGCCGGCGGTGCGATGGCCGCGGCCTTTGCCAAGCTCAAGCGCTGACCTTCGTCATTGCCACAGCGAGCTGCCATGATCGCGGCCCGCACCGCGGGGCGTCGATTGGTGCCCCTGAACCCGCAACTGGTCGCAGCACCGCCGCGCCATGACAGCGCTGCCGCTATGGTGCGCGCCGCGCGCTGAATCGCATCTCTCGGAGTCCGTCTTGAAAACCCCCGCCCTCGCCTTGCTGCTTCTGCTCAGCCCAGCCCTGGTCCTGGCCCAGCAGGAGGTCGACCGCGCCTCGAACAACTCACCCACGCCCAGCAACAACCAACTCGAACGCGTCTCGGTGACGCGCCAGCAGACCGACACCGACCTGCGCCGCCGCGAGCCCGTGGCCAAGCAGCTCTATGGCCGCGACGAGCTGGACAAATACGGCGACACCCAGCTCAGCGATGTGCTCAAGCGCCTGCCGGGCATCAACGTCTCCGGCGGCCAGCTGCGCATGCGCGGCCTGGGCGGCGCCTACACGCAGATCCTCGTCAACGGCGAGCCGGCGCCCCCGGGCTTCAGCCTGGACAACCTGAACCCCGCCCAGGTCGAGCGGCTGGAGGTCAGCAAGGCCCCGACGGCCGACCAGAGCGCCCAGGCCATTGCCGGCACGCTCAACATCATCCTGAAGGACGCCCCGCGCGTCGTGCAGAAGGACCTGCGGCTGGGAATGGCCTATGCGTCGGAAAAGCCCGTCATCAACGCCGGCTTCACCTATGGCGACCGCGTCATCGGCGGCCTGGGTTTCGTGCTGCCGATCAATGTCCAACAGTGGAATTTCGTCAACGAGAACGAGGGCGACCGCGTGCGTGACCGCGGCCTCACCGGCCTGCGCAACAGCGGGCGCGACCGCTCGTTCGGCCAGGGCTTCAACATGGCGCCGCGCCTGAACTGGAAGCTCGGCGACGACGAGACGCTGAGCGTGCAGGGCTTCTTCATCCAGAACCGCTTCCGCAGCGAAGGCGCCAACACCACCGAGGTGTTGTTCGCAGACCCGGCCACGCCGAGCAAGAGCGTGCTGCCGCCCAGCCTGCTCGACACCACCCGCAACCGTGGCACCTTCTCGGCCCAGCGGGTCAATCTGCAATACAACAACCGCTTCGGCGAGGACCGCCGCATCGAGTTGCGCGCTGGTGCGGGCAGTGGCGGCGCGGACTTCAACTCCGGCTTCTTCGGCCGCAACAAGGACGGCACGCCGGCGATCGACCGCCTCACCACCGGCGAAAACCGCAATCGCAACACGACGCTGTCGGGCAAATACAGCCAGTACGCTGGCGATGCCCACACCGTGACCACCGGCGCCGAACTGGAACGTCGCACGCGTGACGAAAGCCGTCGCACCCAGCAGTTCGACTACCGCAAGGCCAACCCCAAATGGGAGGACCTGCTGACCGGCGTCGAAGGCCAGCCCTTCGACGCGACGATCACGCGCTCGGCCCTGTATGTGCAGGACGAGTGGGAGATCAACCCGCAATGGTCGGCCTATGCCGGCGTTCGCCACGAGCAGATCAAGATGGCCAGCGAGGGCGCAAGCAGCCAGTTCGCCAGCACCAGCAAGGTCACCACGCCATTGCTGCACCTGAACTTCAAGCCCGACCCCAAGGGCCGCGACCTGGTGCGCGCCAGCCTCACGCGCAGCTACAAGGCTGCCGACGTCCAGCAGCTCATCGCCCGGCCGACCGTCAACACCGATTACGAGGTGCGCGGTCCCAATGCCCACATCAACACCGAGCTTGGTCCCGACCGCATCGGCAACCCGCAGCTCAAGCCTGAACTGGCCACGGGGCTGGACGTGGCCTACGAGAAGTACCTTCCGGCCGGGGGGCTGATCTCCGTTGGCGTTTTCCATCGCCGCATCACCAACCTGATCCGCACCGACCGCCCGCGGTTGATGACCGTCGACTATGCCGACACGCAGCGCTACGTCATCACCCAGATCAATCTCAGCAAGGCCACGACCCAGGGCTTGGAGCTGGAGGTCAAGGGCCGCGCCGGCGAACTCTTCCCGAGCCTCTTCGAGCCCAGCACCAACCTCAATCTGCGTGCGTCGCTGAACCTGTACCGGTCCACGGTCGCCGACATCCCCGGCCCCGACAACCGTTTGGAAGGCCAGCAGCCA
>NZ_JBFUMO010000240.1:0-8336 GCF_054049355.1 Roseateles sp. P5_E11
GTACGGCCGATCTGAACAGCCTGAGCAGCAGCCAGTTCTCCAATCTTTCGTCTGGCCAGGTCCAGGCACTGACCAACACCCAGCTCGCCAACCTCGCCACCGACAACTTGAACGCGTTGGGCACGGCCCAGTTCGCGGCCCTGTCGTCCAGCCAGTTCGGCGCATTGACCACCGGCCAACTGGGCAAGCTCGAAACCGCCGATCTGCGCGCTGTCACGACAGCCTCGCTCAACGGCCTGTCCTCAGACCAGGTTGGCGCCTTGGCCAGCGATGCCGTCGGCTCACTGACCACGGCACAGGTCGGCTCGCTGGGCACCGCCCAGATCAAGGGCCTGACCACGGGTGACATGGTCGCCCTGACCTCGGGCCAGGTCGCGGCGCTGAACTCTACCCAGGCCGGCAGCCTCTCCACCGCCCAACTGGCGGCTATTGAGACGGCTGACGTCAAGTCGTTGACGACCGGCGCCCTGCGCAACCTGTCGTCYGACCAGCTCGACGCCTTCACCAGCGACCAGCTGCGCGCGCTCAGCAGCGGCCAGATCAACTCGCTGACGACTGCACAAGTCAACACCCTGGGCACGGCCGACCTGAACAGCCTCACCAGTGGCCAGTTCGCCAATCTGTCCTCCGGCCAGGTTCAAGCACTGACCAACACCCAGCTCGCCAATCTCGCGACCGACAACCTCAACGCGCTGGGCACCGCCCAGTTCGCGGCGCTGAGCTCCAGCCAGTTCGGCGCTCTGACCACCAGCCAGTTGGGCAAGCTGGAGACGGCCGATCTGCGTGCTGTCACGACCGCCTCGCTCAACGGCCTGTCCTCGGACCAGGTCGGCGCGCTGGCCAGTGACGCTGTTGGCTCGCTGACGACAACCCAAGTCGCCTCTCTGGGCACGGCCCAGATCAAAGGGCTGACCACGGGTGACATGGTCGCCCTGACTTCGGGCCAGGTCGCTGCACTGAACTCGACCCAGGTGACCGGTCTGTCCACGGCGCAGATCGCTGCGATCGAGACGGCCGACATCAAGTCGCTGASCACCGGCGCSCTGCGCAACCTGTCGTCTGACCAGCTCGACGCCTTCACCAGCGATCAACTGCGTGCGCTGAGCAGCGGCCAGATCAACTCGCTGACGACCAGCCAGATCAATACGCTGGGCACAGCCGACCTGAACAGTCTCACCAGCAGCCAGTTCGCCAACCTGTCGTCCGCGCAGGTCCAGGCGCTGACCAACACCCAGCTCGCCAACCTCGCCACGGACAACCTGAACGCATTGGGCACGGCCCAGTTTGCAGCGCTCTCGTCCAGCCAGTTCGGCGCACTGACCACCGGCCAGCTCGGCAAGCTGGAGACGGCTGACCTGCGCGCCGTCACGACCGCGGCCCTCAACGGCCWGTCCTCCGACCAGGTCGGTGCGCTGGCCAGCGATGCCGTCGGCTCGCTGACGACCGCTCAAGTGGCCTCGCTGGGCACCGCCCAGATCCAGGGCCTGACCACGGGTGACATGGTCGCCCTGACCTCGGCCCAGGTCGCTGCCATCAATTCGACCCAGGCCGGCAGCCTGTCCACCGCCCAGATTGCCGCCCTCGAAACGGGCGATGTCAAGTCRCTGACGACSGGYGCSCTGCGCAACCTGTCGTCCGACCAGCTCGACGCYTTCACCAGCGACCAGYTGCGTGCACTCAGCAGCGGCCAAGTCAATTCGCTGACCACGAGCCAGATCAATACGCTGGGCACGGCTGACCTGAACAGCCTGACCAGCGGCCAGTTCGCCAACCTGTCCTCGGGCCAGGTCCAGGCGCTGACCAGCACCCAGCTCAGCAACCTCGCCACCGACAACCTGAACGCGCTGGGCACCAGCCAGTTCGCGGCGCTGAACTCCAGCCAGTTCGGYKCRCTGACCACYGGCCAGCTCGGCAAGCTCGAGACCGCYGACCTGCGYGCCGTCACGACGGCTGCGCTCAACGGCCTGTCCTCAGACCAGGTCGGCGCCCTGGCCAGTGACGCCGTCGGCTCGCTGACGACGGCACAGGTCGGCTCGCTGGGCACCGCCCAGATCAAGGGCCTGACCACCGGCGACATGGTGGCTCTGACCTCGGGCCAGATCGCCGCCATCAACTCCAACCAGGCGGGTGCGCTGTCCACCGCCCAGATCGCCGCCATCGAGACAGCCGACGTCAAGTCCATCTCCACCGGCGCGCTGCGCAACCTGTCGACGGACCAACTCGACGCCCTCACGAGCGACCAGCTGCGCGCACTGACCTCCACCCAGCTGAACGCGCTGACCACCAGCCCGCAGCTCGTCAACATCTCCACGGGTGACCTGAATGTGCTGACGACTGGCCAGATGGCCAACCTGTCGACGGCTCAGATCCGTTCGCTGACGACCGACCAGCTCGGCAACCTGTCGACCGACAACCTCAACGCGCTGGGCACTGCCCAGTTCGCGGCCCTGTCGTCCAGCCAGTTCGGCGCACTGAGCACCAGCCAGCTGGCCAAGATCGAGACGGCCGACCTGCGCGCCGTCACGACCGCCGCCCTCAACGGCTTGTCTTCCGATCAGGTCGGCTCCCTGGCCAGCGATGCCGTCGGCTCGTTGACCACGGCGCAAGTCGCCTCGCTGGGCGCCGCCCAGATCAAGGGCCTGACCACGGGTGACATGGTCGCTTTGACCTCGGGTCAGGTCGCTGCACTGAACTCCACGCAGGCCGGTAGCCTGTCCACCGCCCAGATTGCCGCCATCGAAACCGSCGACGTCAAGTCGCTGACCACCGGYGCSCTGCGCAATCTGTCGTCCGAYCAGCTCGACGCTTTCACCAGCGACCARCTSCGCGCGCTCAGCAGCGGCCAGGTCAACAGCCTGACCACATCCCAGGTCAACACGCTGGGCACGGCGGATCTGAACAGCCTGACCAGCGGCCAGTTCGGCAACCTTTCGTCGACCCAAGTCCAGGCGTTGACCAGCACGCAGCTCAGCAACCTCGCCACCGACAACCTGAACGCGCTGGGCACCAGCCAGTTCGCTTCCCTGAACTCCGGCCAGTTCGGCTCGCTGACCACCGCCCAACTCGGCAAGCTCGAGACCGCCGACCTGCGCGCCGTCWCGACSGYCGCGCTCAACGGCCTGTCTTCCGACCAGRTCGGCGCSCTGGCCAGTGACGCCGTCGGCTCGCTGACGACGGCACAGGTCGGCTCGCTGGGCACTGCCCAGATCAAGGGACTGACGACGGGTGACATGGTCGCCCTGACTTCCGGCCAGATTGCCGCCATCAACTCCAACCAGGCGGGTGCGCTGTCCACCGCCCAGATCGCCGCCATCGAGACAGCCGACGTCAAGGCCATCTCCACCGGCGCGCTGCGCAACCTGTCGACGGACCAACTCGACGCCCTGACGAGCGACCAGCTGCGCGCACTGAGCTCGACGCAGCTCAATGCGCTGACGACCGCCCCGCAGGTCAACAACCTGTCGACGGCCGATCTGAATGTGCTGACCACCAGCCAGATCGCCAATCTGTCGACGGCCCAGGTCCGCGCGCTGACCACCGACCAGCTCGGCCACCTGACCACCGACAACCTCAACGCSCTGGGCACCGCCCAGTTCGCGGCGATGAGCTCCAGCCAGTTCGGTGCACTGACCACCGGCCAACTYGGCAAGCTCGAAACSGCCGAYCTGCGCGCCGTCACSACCGCKGCMCTCAAYRRCCTGTCKTCCGAYCAGGTCGGYKCCYTGGCCAGCGAYGCYGTCGGCTCGCTGACCACGGCRCAAGTSGCCTCGCTGGGCACCGMCCAGATCAAGGGCCTGACCACGGGTGACATGGTSGCCYTGACCTCGGCCCAGGTCGCCGCCCTCAACTCCGCACAGGCCGGTGTGCTGTCTACCGCCCAGATTGCCGCCATCGAGACCGCTGACGTCAAGTCGCTGTCCACGGCTGCGCTGCGCAACCTGTCCACGGACCAGTTGGATGCCCTCACGAGCGACCAGCTGCGTGCCCTGTCCTCCACCCAGCTCAATGCGCTGACTACCAGCCCGCAGCTCGCCAACCTGTCGACGTCCGACCTGAACTCGCTGACGACCGGCCAGATGGCCAATCTGTCGACGGCCCAGGTCCGCGCGCTGACCACCGATCAGCTCGGCCATCTGAGCACGGACAACCTCAACGCCCTGGGCACCGCCCAGTTCGCGGCGCTGAGCTCCAGCCAGTTCGGTGGCCTCGCCACCAGCCAGTTGGCCAAGCTCGAGACGGCTGACCTGCGCGCCGTCACCACGGCGGCCTTGAATGGCCTGTCCTCCGATCAGATCGGTGCCCTGGCCAGCGACGCCGTCGGCTCGCTGTCCACGGCGCAGGTCGCCTCGCTGGGCAGCAGCCAGATCAAGGGTCTGACCACCGGCGACATGGTCGCCCTGACCTCGGGCCAGATCGCCTCGCTGAACTCCACGCAGGCCGGCAGCCTGACCACGGCCCAGATCGCCTCCATCGAGACGGCCGACATCAAGTCGCTGTCCACCGGCGCCCTGCGCAACCTGTCCTCCGACCAGCTCGACGCCTTCACCAGCGACCAACTGCGCGCGCTGAGCAGCGGCCAGGTCAACAGCCTGACCACGGCCCAGGTCAACGCCCTGGGCACGGCCGACCTGAACAGCCTGACCAGCAGCCAGTTCTCCAATCTGTCCTCGGGCCAGGTCCAGGCGCTGACGAGCACCCAGCTCGCCAACCTCGCCAGCGACAACCTGAACGCCCTGGGCACGGCCCAGTTCGCAGCCCTCACTTCGGGCCAGTTCGGCGGCCTGAGCACCAGCCAGCTGGCCAAGCTCGAAACCGCTGACCTGCGCGCCGTCACGACGGCCGCCCTCAATGCCCTGAGCTCCGACCAGATCGGTGCCCTGGCCAGCGACGCCGTCGGTGCCCTGTCCACGGCGCAAGTCGCTTCGCTGGGCACCAACCAGATCAAGGGCCTGACCACCGGCGACATGGTCGCTCTGACYTCGGCCCAGGTCGCCGCCATCAACTCGGCCCAGGTGGCCGGCCTGTCCACCGCCCAGATCGCGGCCATCGAGACGGCCGACATCAAGGCCCTGTCGACGGCTGCCCTGCGCAACTTCTCGACCGATCAACTGGACGCCCTGACCAGCGACCAGCTGCGCGCGCTGTCCTCGGCCCAGCTCAATGCGCTGAGCACCAGCCCGCAGTTCGCCAACCTGGGTACCGCCGACCTGAACGCGCTGACCACCGGCCAGATCGCCACCCTGTCCACGGCCCAGGTCCAGGCGCTGACCAGCACCCAGCTCGCCAACCTGACCACCGACAGCCTCAACGCCTTGGGCACGGCGCAGTTCGCGGCACTGGGTTCCAGCCAGTTCGGCGCGCTGACCACCAGCCAGCTCGGCAAGCTCGAAACCGCCGACCTGCGTGCAGTGACCACGGCCGCCCTCAATGCGCTGAGTTCCGACCAGGTCGGTGCCCTGGCGAGCGACGCCGTCGGCGCCATGACCACCGCCCAGGTGGCCTCGCTGGGCACTGCCCAGATCCAGGGCCTGACCACGGGTGACATGGTCGCCCTGACCTCGGCCCAGGTCGCTGCCTTGAACTCTGCCCAGGCCGGCTCGCTGTCCACCGCCCAGGTCGCCGCCATCGAGACGGCCGACATCAAGTCGCTGTCCACCGGCGCCCTGCGCAACCTGTCCTCCGACCAGCTCGACGCCTTCACCAGCGACCAGCTGCGTGCCCTGAGCAGCGGCCAGATCAACAACCTGACCACGGCACAGGTCAACACCCTGGGCACCGCTGACCTGAACAGCCTGAGCAGCGGCCAGTTCGCCAACCTGTCCACGGCCCAAGTCCAGGCGCTGACCAACACCCAGCTCGGCAACCTGAAGACGGACAGCCTCAACGCACTGGGCAGCTCGCAGTTCGCTGCCCTGTCGTCCAGCCAGTTCGGCGCACTGGCCACCAGCCAGTTGGCCAAGCTGGAGACGGCCGACCTGCGTGCGGTCTCGACCGCGGCGCTGAACGGCCTGTCCTCCGACCAGATGGCGGCCCTGGCCAGTGATGCCGTCGGCTCGCTGACGACGGCGCAGATCGCGGCGCTCGGCACGCTGCAGATCCAGGGCCTGAGCACGGCCGACATGGTCGCCCTGACCTCTGGCCAGATCGCCGCGATCAACTCGACGCAGTCCGCCAGCCTGTCCACGGCCCAGATTGCCGCCATCGAGACCGCCGACATCAAGTCGCTGTCCACCGCTGCGCTGCGCAATCTGTCCACCGACCAGCTCGACGCCCTCACCAGCGACCAGTTGCGCGCCCTGTCCTCGGCCCAGCTCAATGCCTTGAGCACCAGCCCGCAGTTCGCCAATCTGGGTACCGCCGATTTGAACGCGCTGACCACCGGTCAGATCGCCACCCTGTCCACGGCCCAGGTCCAGGCGCTGACCAGCGTCCAGCTCGCCAACCTGGCGACGGACAGCCTCAACGCGATGGGATCGGCACAGTTCGCGGCCCTGTCGTCCAGCCAGTTCGGCGCGCTGACCACCAGCCAGCTCGGCAAGCTCGAAACCGCCGACCTGCGCGGCGTGACGACCGCGGCCCTCAATGCGCTGAGCTCCGACCAGATCGGCGCGCTGGCCAGTGATGCCGTCGGCACGCTGACCACGGCGCAGGTCGGGTCGCTGGGCACCGCCCAGATCAAGGGCCTCAGCACGGCTGACATGGTCGCGCTCACCTCGACCCAGGTCGCGGCCTTGAACTCCGCCCAGGCCGGCACCCTGTCCACCGCCCAGTTGGCGGCCATCGAGACGGCCGACATCAAGTCGCTGTCCACGGCAGCCCTGCGCAACCTGTCCTCCGACCAGCTCGACGCCTTCACCAGCGACCAGCTGCGCRCACTGAGCAGCGGCCAGGTCAACAGCCTGACCACGGCCCAGATCAACACCCTGGGCACGGCCGACCTGAACAGCCTGACCAGCGGCCAGTTCGCGAACTTGTCCTCGGCCCAGGTCCAGGCCCTGACCAACGCCCAGCTCGCCAACCTGGCGACCGACAACCTCAACGCCTTGGGCACCGCGCAGTTCGCTGCGCTGGGTTCCAGCCAGTTCGGCGCGCTGACCACCAGCCAGCTGGGCAAGCTGGAGACGGCCGACCTGCGCGCGGTGTCCACCGCCGCGCTGAACGCGCTGAGCTCCGACCAGGTCGCGGCACTGGCCAGTGACGCCGTCGGCTCGCTGACCGCGGCACAGGTGGGTGCACTGGGCACGACCCAGATCCAGGGCCTGAGCACGGCCGACATGGTGGCCCTGACGTCGACGCAGATCGCCGCGATCAGCTCGACGCAAGCCGACGTGTTGTCCACGGCCCAGGTCGCCGCCATCGAGACGGCCGACATCAAGTCGCTGTCCACGGCAGCCCTGCGCAACCTGTCGTCCGACCAGCTCGACGCCTTCACCAGCGACCAGCTGCGCGCCCTGAGCAGCACGCAGATCAACAACCTGACGACGGCGCAGATCAACACCCTGGGCACGGCCGACCTGAACAGCCTGACCACCAGCCAGTTCAGCAACCTGTCGTCCGCCCAGGCCGAGGCACTCACCACCAGCCAGCTCGGCAACCTGGTCACCGACAACCTCAACGCCCTGGGCACGGCGCAGTTCGCCGCGCTGGACTCCGACCAGTTCGGCGCACTGACCACCAGTCAGCTCGCCAAGCTGGAAACCGCCGACCTGCGCGCCATCACGACGGCCGCCCTGGCCGGCCTGGATTCCGACCAGTTCGCCGCCCTGTCGACCGACCACATCGTCGCGCTGAGCACCGCCCAGGTGCTGTCGCTGACGACCAGCCAGCTCGACGGCTTCTCGGCGGCCGACATGACGGCGATGAGTTCGACGCAGGTCTCGGTGCTGACGACGGAACAGGTGGCCTCGCTGTCGACTGACCAGATCGTGGCCATCGACGCCACAGACCTGGCCAAGCTGTCCACGGCCTCGCTGCGTGCCCTGACCGACACCCAGCTGGCAGCCCTGACGACTGATCAGCTGACCGGCCTGGCTGGCCGCGTCAATGTACTGACGACCAGCCAGATCAACCACCTGTCCACGGACGATCTGAACTCGTTCACGGCCTCGCAGTTCGGCGTCATGACCTCGAGCCAGGTCCAGTCCTTCAGCACCGACCAGATGAAGGCGCTGGAGACCGACGACCTGCGCGCCCTGACCACGGCCAACTTCGCGGCCCTGAGCAATGCGCAGATCGACGCGATCACCACGGCCCAGTTCACGACGCTGAAGGTGACCCAGATCACCGCGCTGACGACGGACCAGGCCGCCGCGCTGACGACCGACCAGGTCCATGCC
>NZ_JBFUMO010000241.1:0-8333 GCF_054049355.1 Roseateles sp. P5_E11
GCGTGTGCATCTCGCCATCCGTCAACACGATCAACGGCCACATGAAGTCGTTCCAACTTCCTAAAAAGGCAAACACCGCCAGCGTCACCAACACCGGCTTCAACGTCGGCAGCACGATGTTCCAGAAGATGCGCCCCTCCCCTGCCCCATCCAACCGAGCCGCCTCCAGCAATTCATCCGGCACCCCTCGCGCGTACTGCCGCACAAGGAAGATGCCAAAGATCCCCGCCATGCTGGGAATCAGCACGCCCATCCATGTGTTCACCAGGCCCATGCCCTTGAGCATCAGGAACAGCGGCAGCATCGCCACCTGCCCCGGGATGACAAGCGCCGCGATCAGCAGCCCGAACACCCGCTCGCGGTGGCGAAAGCGCAGCTTGGCGAACGAGTAGCCCGCCAGCGTATTGAAGCTCACCGACATCAACGTGCTCACCACGGCCAGCCCCAGGCTGTTGACGAAGGCTCGCTTCAAGCCACCGTCGCCGAGCAACTGGCGGTAGTGCACCAGCGTCGGGTCGTGCGGGACCAGCGGCGGCGGCAGGCTGGAGGCGCTGCCGGCCGGCATCAGCGACACACACACCATCCACACCAGCGGGAAGGCCGCCAGCGCCGCAAAGGCCCACAGCAGGCCGTTGATGAGAAGGCTCCTGGGCTTCATGCGCCCTCCCCCGTCAGCCGGCGCTGCACAGCGATCAGGCCCTTGCTGACCACCACAATGACGACGAAGAGCACGAAGGCCACCGCCGAGGCCAGGCCCAGGTTCCACCACTTGAAGCCCTCTTCGTACATCAGGTAGAGCACGCTGACCGTGCTCTGCAGTGGCCCGCCCTGGGTCATCACATAGGGCTCGGCGAAGAGCTGGAAATAGCCGGCCGTTGTCAGGATGGTGACCATCAGCAGCGTCGGCGCGATGCTGGCCAGCGTGATGTAGCGGAACTGGGCCCAGCTGCGCGCGCCGTCCAGCCGCGCGGCCTCGTACAGGTCGTGGGGCACGGCCTGCAGCGCCGCGATGAAGATGATCATGTTGCCGCCAAAGTTCTTCCAGGCGGCRAACAGGATGATGGTGGGCATGGACCAGTGCGGGTCGCCCAGCCAGTCGACGGGGTCCAGGCCCAGGGACTGCAGCGTGTAGTTCACCAGACCGTACTTGACGTGAAAGAGATAGCGCCAGATGACGGCGACGGCGACCAGCGTGGTCACCACGGGGGCGAACAGTGCCGTGCGTAGCAGCGGCTTGCAACGCACCAGCTTCGACTGCAGCAGCACGGCCGCGGCCAGCGACACGCCGATCGACAGCGGCACGCCGAGCACGACGAAGTAGAGGGTATTGCCCAGCGCCTTCCAGAACAGCGGCAGGCTCAACACGTGCACATAGTTGTCCCAGCCCTGCCAGCGCAGGTTGCGCAGGTCGGCCAGCGCATAGATGTCGAAATCGGTGAGGCTCAACGCAAGGCCGGCGAAGACGGGCACGCCAAAGAACAGCGCGATGACGATCAGCGCCGGGGCGGCGAAGGCCCAGGCGGCGAGGGATTCGCGACCACTGTGCTTCATGCGGCGGTCTTTCGGTCCAGCATCCAGCGGCGCTTTTCCAGGATGCCGTCGACGAGGGCATCCAGCGAACGCACCGTCGTGTCGAGGTCGGTCACGCCGTGCACCGCGCGCGTGGCCGCGAGCTGCATCTCCTTCTCGATGCGCTCCCATTCCGGCACGGCCGGCGCCGCGCGCACGCGCTCGAGCTGGCGGCGGAAGGCGGCGGCGTGGCGGTCCTCGGCCAGCGTGGCGCCGTTCAAAGGCAGGGCCCAGGCACCGCGCCGCGCCGGCAGGTCGCCCGTCAGGCGGTAGAACTCGAGCTGCACGTCGGGCCGGCTCAGGTAGCTGATCAGCGCCCAGACTTCGGGCTTGTGGCGCGAGCGCTTGAACATGGCGAGGCTGGCGCCGCCGGCGATGGAAACGCCGGGGCCGTCCGGGCCAGGCAGCTCGGCGGTGGTCCAGGCATTGGCCAGTTCGGCCGGCAGGCGGCGCTTGAACTCGCCGATGTCCCAGGGCCCCGACATGTAGAAGGCGAAGTTGCCGCGGCCGAACTCCTGCCAGAGGTTGCCGATCTGCACCTCGCTGACGCCGGGCGCCTCGCCGCGCTGGAAGCGCTCCAGGTAGAAGGACAAAGCCTTGCGAAAGCCCGGGCCTGAGAAGTTGCCATAGCGGCCGCCGTCGCGCAGCACCTCGCCCGGCTGCTGCAGGGCCAAGGCAAGCAGCGGCGCGGATTCGTTGGTCGGCAGCAGGATGGGTTTGTCCATGCCCTGCTCGCGCAGCCGCGCCAGCGCGGCGCGCCAGTCATCCCAACTCACAGGCATGGCCTTGATGCCGGCCTTGGCCAGCAGATCCTGGCGCACAAACATCAGCCGCGTGTCGACATACCAGGGCAGGCCCACGCGCTGGCCACCGGCCAGGTTGGTGGCCCAGACGCCTTCGAAATAGTCCGTCGCCTGCAGTGCCGGCGTGCGCGCCAGCCAAGGCTCCAGCGGCTCCAGCGCGCCCAGGGCCTGCATCTCGGGTAGCCAGGTGTTGCCGACCTGGGCCAGATCGGGCGTGGCGTCGCCAGCGAATGCCGTCAGCAGCTTCTCGTGCGCGGCCGTCCACGGCAGTTGCTCGACCTTGACGCGCACGCCGGGGTGTTCACGTTCGAAGCCTGGCATCAACTCGGCCACGACCTCGCTCTCGCGGCCCATGGCCCAGAAGCGCAGTGTCGTCGTGCCATCGTGACGCGCACAGCCGGTCAGGGCCGCGGCGGCGGAAGCGCTGAGCAGGTCACGGCGGCGCATGTCAGCCGAGCCAGCCTCCGGTGAAGCCAGCCCGCTTCAAGCCCTTGATGAGGTGGGCGTTCTTGCGCATCGCCTGCCACACCAGCTCGCCGCGATGGTTGCCCATCATCGCGAGCAGCGGGCCCTGGTCGATGCCCAGCATGTCGGTGTCCACCCATCCCTTGCCGGGCTCGATGCGGCCATGCGTGAGGCGCACATCGGGGAAGTTGAAGCTGGGGTTGAAGGCATCCCAGAAACCATAGCGGCCCCAGGTGTGCGGGTAGCGCTCCTTGATGGCCATCAGCGCCGGGATGACGATCTCGGGCGCGAAAGCGATGGAGCCGCCGGCCGCATAGGGCGCCAGCGTGCCGTCGTCATGCAGGCCCATGCCGCGGCCGGCATAGCTGATGAAGCGGCGCTTCACGGTCTTGCCGGCGGTGGTGGTGTACTGCAGCGAGATGTCGGCCGGGCCGTCGCTGGCGCTGACGCCCCAGACCTCGGCGCTGTAGCCCTGCCAGCCCAGCGGGTTGGCCTGGGCATAGGCCTGCTGCACATAGGTGGCGCGGCGCGAGTTCTCGAAATAGTCCAAGCCCTTGTCACGCATGTAGGCGTCGCGGATGCCGCGGAAGTCCACCCAGCAGTGCGTGAACTGGTGGCCGAACAGCGGCGGGAAGCGCAGGAAGGTCTGACCGTAGCTTTCGCCCCAACTCTGCTGGTCGTAGGTGCTGGTCCAGGCGTCCCAGGCCTCGGGCTTGACCGGATGGGTCGGCGAACCGAGTGCCAGCAGATAGACCAGCATCGCCTCGTTGTAGCCCTTCCAGTCGCTGCGGATGAAGCCCTTCTCCGGCGACCAGCCGTGGCTGATGGACGGCGGGCGCACCTGGGCCCAGGCCCAGTCGACGCGGCCATAGAGCTCGTCCGCCAGTTTGCGGATGGCGACCTCGTCGGCATGCTCGCCGTCAAAGAAGCTCTGGGCATGCAGGGCGCCCATCAGCAGCAGAGCCGTATCGACGGTGGAGAGCTCGCAGCGGTCGAAGCGCAGGCCCTCCTTCATGTCGAGGAAGTGATAGAAAAAGCCCTTGTGGCCCGCCACGCCGGTCTTGCCCGGGCCTTGGGGCAGGCCGGCGAAGAAGCGCAGCGTCGTCAACGTACGCTGGGCGGCCTGCGCTCGCGTGATGTAGCCGCGCGCCACGCCGACGGGATAGGCGCTCAGCGCAAAGCCGACGGCCGCGATGCTGGCGAATGAAGGGGTGGGCCAGCGGTCGGGCGCCAGGCCGGTGCGGGCATCGGTCGTCTCCCAGAAGAAGTCGAAGGTGCGCCGCTCGAGGTCGGCGAGGAAGGTGTCGGCGGCTTGCGCCGGCGCCTCGGCCCAGCTGGGCAGGTTGGCGGCCAGGGCGAGGCCGGCGCCGTGGGCCAGGACGGCGCGTCGGGTCAGCAAACTCATGATGGGGGTGATTGTGGGAGCCGGCCGCGCGCTCGGCGCGGCCGGCTCCCGGGGCTTTCAGATCAGAACGAGTAGCTCACGCCCAGCTTGAACTGCCGCATCGAGCCGCGCACGCCGGTGCGGGTGTCGAAGTCGGGGTTGTCGCCACCCAGCGCGTTCTTCGGGGGGGTGGAGGGACCGCCGACCCAGTCGTTGTAGTAGCCCCAGTTGGCTGTGTTGAACAGGTTCAGCACATCGAGCCGGACCTGCAGGTCCCCTCCGTACACCTTGAAGTTCTTGGCCAGCGCCAGGTCCAATTGCTTGAAGGTGTCGGAGCCACGAGCCACGGCCACGCACTGCGGGAAACCATTGTGGCAGTCGGGCACGCGCCGCGGCTGCCCATCGCCTACCGTCAGCTTGCCGGAGAGCTGCATGCCCCAAGGCAGGTTGTCGACCAAGCCGCCCACCACCAGGCGATGCTTCTCGGCGTCCTTGGTGGGATTGAAGCCATACGTGGCCTTGCCATACGTCCAGTCGAAGATGTCGTCCGACCACTGCTCGTTGGTGGTCTTGGCATCGGTGTAGGTGTAGGCCACCGTCATGCTCCACCCACTGGCCTGGGTGTAGGGCTTCTCCAGCGACAGGAAGAGGCTGGTCGCCTTGTTCTGGCCGACGAAGTCGCCTATTACCAGCGCGCCGTAGTTGCGCGGCGCGCCGCCCCACAACGGATCCAGCGAGTTGGTATTGCCGAAGCCGCCATTGGGGTCCCGGTTGCCAAGGAACCAGATGAACTGGTTCTTGGCGTGGATCTTGGAGACGGCGATATCCGCGTTCCATTGCCCCAGGGCCTGGCGCACGCCCAGGCTCATCTGGTCCGCGAAAGGCATCTTGAACTCGTTGCGGATCAGCCAGGTCTCGCCGTTGGGTGCCGCGTTCTTCTGCAATTCATCGATGGCGTTATTGGCCATCTTGCGGTCGTAGCTKCGGCCCCAGCCGCCGTAGACGACCGTGGCCTTGTCGCCCAGCACGTCGAAGGACGCGCCCAGGCGCGGCGCGAAAGCCCCCTTGAAGGGCTTGCGGGAGCTACCGCTGGAGATGTAGTCGGCGATGTTGATGCCTGCCTTGGCCAAGGTCTGAGCGTAGGTCTGGCCGGGAGGCGCAGTGATGCCGTCGACGGTGCGGCCGTCCAGGGCATTCAGCATGGCTACGCGGTCGGCCGGCGTCGCGTAGCTGTTGTTTAGCATGTTGTCCTCATAGTCCCAGCGTGCGCCGAGATTGAGTTCGAGCTGCTTGGTCAGCTTCCAGTCGTCCTGCAGGTAGATGCCGTACTGGTTGTTCCTGAAGCTCGCCGAAGCGCTGGGAATGRCCAGGCGGATGTTGCACTGGTCGCTGGACAGCCCGCTGCTGTTGACGTTGGTGCCCGTGCAGGCCAAGCCGTTGTAGTAGGGCTGGCCGGTCGTCGTGTTCAGCACCGTCTCGATGGTCGGCACACGGTTGGCCGTGCCGCTGAGCTCGTACTTCATTGCCTTGAACTGCACGCCGGTCTTGATGACGTGCCCCCTCAGACCGGTGTAGGTGAAGTCGTCCTTCAGGTAGACGCCACTCTGGCGCCGGTCCTGCGCGTTGGGCGAGCCGCCAGTAAAGAAGATGTCCTGGACGTTGTTGATACGGTCGGTCGGCGAGTACTTGTAGCGGACCTGCGGATCGGTCGAATCCGACTGCGGATTCCATTTGGTGCTCTCCCAGCCGATGCGTGCCTCGTTGAGCCAGCTGTCGGCCGCGTACTCGTGCTTGAGGTCGACGCGGGATTCATCGTTGTTGTTGTTGATGGCAGTGCTCGATGCGAAACGGTCGCCGTCCACCGCATAGCTGGTTTCCTTGCGCAGCGTCATGGAAAGGTCGAGGCGCTGGCGGTCGTCGATCTCGGCGGACAGCTTGCCAAACACCAAATGCTCCTTGAACTGCCCCTTGAAAGCCTCCTGCTGCGCTGCGATGCTGGGAATCAGGCCCGGACTGCCCGGGTACTTTTCCAGGTTCATCGCCGTGAGCTGGCGCGGCTTCTCGATCTGCTTGCCGTCGTAGGCCAGGAAGTAGTGCAGCGCGTCCGGCTTGATGGCGCCGCCGATGCTGAAGCCGCCTTCGATCTGCTTGTAGGAAGGAGGTTCGATCTTGTTGGCCTTGTCACGCTCCTGAATCGGGCTCAATGAGGTCCAGTTGYTGCCGGTGCGATTGACGTAAACGTTTCCATGCGTTTCATTGCCGCCGGATTTCGTGACTGCGGCAATGGCCACGCTGGATACCTGATCGAACTCGGCCTTGTAGTTCTGCGTCAGCACGCGGTACTCGGCGATAGCTGCCTGCGGGAAGGGATTGCCCTGGCTGGTGTCCTGGCCACTGACGCCACCGCGCAGGATGTTGTTCTTGCGTCCGACGCCGTCGATGAAGACATTGACCGAGTCAATGTTTTGCGAGCCACCGCGCAGACGCGTATTGCCGCTGGCGTCGGTGTCGAAGCGCACGCCGGGAGCGAAGTCCGCTGCCGACAGGAAGTTGCGCGTGGCCTGCGGGATGGCCTCGATCATCTTGTTGGACACCGTGGTGCCGACCTGCGAATCAATGACGCCCTGGCGCTGCGCGCTGCCCTGGATCACCACTGTGCCGAGCTTGGCGTCCGTGCTGCCGAGGTCCAGCGTCGCGTTCTGGCCGACGGACAGCGTAACCACACTGCCGGTGGCAGCACCGGCCACCCGGACCTCGTAGTTGCCGGGGTTCAGGCCGACGAGTACATAGCTGCCGTCGGGCAGGGTCTTGGTCCGGTAGGTATTGCCGTTGGCCTTGTTGACGGCGACGACATCAGTGCCTGCCGGCGCCGTGGCGCCAGCCGCTGTGATGGTGCCGCGCACGGTGGCGCTGGCGCTCTGCGCCTGCGCGGGCAGGGCCGCCATCAGCAGCCCGCCGATCAGGCCGGCGGCGCAGAGATGGCGGGTGAGAAGTCTGGGTTTGGTGCGGGGGGTCGGGGTGCTCATGATGTCCTTGTCTCCTGTGTTGTGCTGTGGTTTGGACGGGATCAGGTCTTGGCGCTGCCGCACGACTGCCGCACAACGAGTTGCACCGGCATCACGGTGGCGCCGGCGTCGGTGGCGTTGCGCTCCAGGGTGTCGGCCAGCGCATCGAGTGCCTGGCCGCCCAGCGCGGCAATGGGCACGTRCATGGTCGTCAGCGCCGGGCTGACGTAGCGGGCGATGGGGATGTCGTCGAAGCCGGCAAGCGCGATGTCCTCGGGCAGGCGCACACCGCCGGCCTGCAGCGCACCCAGCAGGCCGATGGCCATGATGTCGTTGGCGGCGAAGACGGCATCGGGCCGCTGGCCCGCCGGCAGGGCCAGCAGCTCGGCCGCGGCGCGCTGGCCGCCTGTTTCGGAGAAGTCGCCCTCCAGCAGCCATGCCTCGGCACCCACGGCCAAGCCGGCACGGTAGCCGCGCTCGCGTTCGCGCGCCTCGAAGTTGGCCTGCGGGCCGCCGAGAAAAGCGATGCGTCGCCGGCCACTGCGCACCAGGTGCTCGGTCATCGCGCGCGCGCCGCCGAAGTTGTCGACGGCGAAGACCCGCTGGCTCGCGCCGCGCACGCCGGAGTTCAGCAGCACGGCCGGCAGGGCAGGCGGCAGGTTCTGCGACAGGAAATCGTCGTCGGCGTGCGGCGACATGACGATGAGGCCGTCAACGCGGCCGTTCATCGCGCGCAGCGCGGCCGCGGCCTCGTTGGCATCGTCGTGGGAGCTCGACAGCAGCAGATGCAGGCCGCGCGCCCGGGCGGCCTGGTCGATGCCGCGGATCAGCTCGGAGAAGAATTCGCCGTGCAGGTCAGGCAGCAGGGCGCCGATGGTGTCGGTGCGTCGCGTGATGAGGCTGCGCGCCGCCCCCGACGGCGAATAGCGCAATTCGCGGGCGACCTCGACGATGCGCTGGCGCGTGTGCGGCAGCACGTTCTCGGCGCCGTTGAGCGCGCGCGAAACGGTGGCGACCGACACACCGGCAACGCGGGCGACGTCCTTGATCGTGGCGGGGGTGACCGTCATCTTGTTGTCAGAGGTTGGCGCCGTGGGAAGCGATGAC